>NZ_JAUBTB010000010.1:0-117972 GCF_036704965.1 Microcoleus sp. F10-B2
CATACGTGAATGCCACGTTTTCTATAGTTGTCTTTTTGTCAAGTACAATTTATACCAAATTAGATGAGCTTACCCTGAATCCTAGGGTTTGTGCCGCGACAGCCACCGCGAGGATTTCACTTTTGCATCCCAGCTAGAAATTGGAGTTTTGAGGATCTATTGCTGCGAGGCAGAAGGAAAGAGCAACAAGGAAGCAGCCAGAAGAAGTATTTTGACAAATATGAGACGATCCTCAGCCACCACTGGTGAGAATACCAATCCATTTTGGTTTTTGTATAAGTTTTTTGTTATTACTTTAGCATGATTTAAAAAAGGCTATTTTGAAAATAATTTCTGTCTATTGTAGCACTTTTACAAGTTTACAATCATCAGCCATCAACCATTAGCCAGCGGTCATTTCAGGATTAATTACCCTTCGCCACCCCCGAATTCAGAATTCTTAAGAGATAGAAAAGAATCAGTTAAAAAAATCTGTTAGCGTGGTAAATTCTAAGCCACAACAGGCGATCCTCTTCGAGGGCAACGCTTACGCCCGATCGAGTAGGGATATTTTCAATAGGAGTTTAAACATGGCTGCATTAAAAGTCGGCATCAACGGATTTGGTCGCATCGGACGGCTAGTCATGCGTGCCGGCATCAAAAACCCCAACATCGAATTTGTCGGCATTAACGACTTAGTTTCGCCAGACAACCTGGCTTATCTTTTCAAATACGACTCCACCCACGGCATTTACGACGGCGAAGTGGAAAGCAAACCAGACGGCATTGTCATTGACGGACATTTTATACCCTGCACCTCGATTAGAAATCCGGCAGAATTGCCTTGGGGTAAAACGAGTGCAGATTATGTTGTAGAATCTACCGGATTGTTTACAGATTTGGCAGGCGCATCAAAACACTTGACGGCGGGAGCAAAACGAGTAATACTTTCAGCACCAACAAAAGACCCGGAAAAAGTTCCAACTTTTCTAGTAGGGGTCAACCACCACAAATTTGACACTGCCAAAGATACTGTTGTTTCTAATGCTAGCTGTACGACGAATTGTTTAGCACCAATTGCCAAAGTAATTAACGATAACTTCGGTTTAGAAGAAGGTTTAATGACTACAGTTCATGCGATGACAGCTACTCAACCAACTGTAGACGGGCCCAGCCAAAAAGATTGGCGGGGAGGACGCGGTGCCGCTCAAAATATTATTCCATCTTCGACCGGTGCGGCGAAAGCTGTTACTTTGGTGTTGCCAGAATTGAAAGGGAAATTGACGGGAATGGCTTTGCGCGTGCCAACTCCAGACGTGTCTGTAGTTGACCTTACTTTCAAAACGGCGAAGGAAACTAGCTACAAAGAAATTTGTGAAGCTATGAAAAAAGCCTCTGAGGGCGAACTCAAAGGCATTCTCGGATATACTGAAGATGCGGTAGTTTCGACGGATTTTCAGGGCGACGCACGATCGAGCATTTTCGATGCAGGTGCCGGAATTGAACTGAATTCTAAGTTTTTCAAAGTCGTTTCTTGGTACGACAACGAGTGGGGTTATTCTAACCGCGTGATTGACTTAATGCTGTCGATGGCCGAGAAAGACGGAATTTTGGGCAAGTAATACAGTCATCCCCTCGATCGCTGCTTGAAACCGCTACTACACATACAAAGTCCGCCGAGGCGAACTAAGAAACCAGGGAAATATTTCACCCAGACTTGATATAAATTTCTGTGTTTTTGTGGAACGGGCATCTTGCCCGTTCCCGATAATGTTATCTGATGTGAGTTAAACTTTTGTTGTTTCCGATCGAATCGCGCTCATGTCTGAATTACCACCGCTGAATAACGAAACTATTTGGGCTATCCTCAACGAAGAAATCGACGATGCTGCTGTCAACCGATTAGTTTGGCAGTATCTGGGCTACCGCTGCGATGCCGAGACTGGCGAGTGGAACAGTGCAGGTGTGGCAGCCGAGTGGCGCCAAGAGTACCCGGAACCGCCGGATTTTATCGATTCTAGACCGGCGACGGTGAAATTGACTCGATCGACTCCTCCAGAAAACAAGCAGTTGCTGAAGGAAAAATTGGGCTTTAAAGGCTATAAAATTGGGGAATTCGGGCCTAGACAGACTCGCAGGGCGACGATGGCTAATTGGTTGATGGGTTTTATGAAATCTGGGGCGTAAGAGGAATTGTCGATGGCTGTGCGGTTGTTGCCACCGTTACAGTACAGAGATATGAGATTTTTTGGCAGGAAAACCCCTAAATCCCTATTGAAGGATTGGAACCTTGATTAAACTCTTCCTTTCTTTAACTCTGCGTCCTCTGCGTCCTCTGCGGTTCATTAACAAAAATTCCGCCTGTTGAAAGTCAAAAAACACTAAAATCCGACCATTCCAACCTCCTCACCCCCAACCCTGACATCGGGCTGTTCCGTAAAGTATCCTAGAGTCGGCACAAAACAACTGTGAGGTAAGCTTTATGAAAACAACCACCATATCTCGCTTAACCGGCATTTCCCTCGCTACCCTAATGCTAGCAGGCTTTTCAGTCAACGCGATCGCCACACCAGCCACCACCGAACCCGCAACCCAACTAGCCCAAGCAACTGCCAAAAAACGCCTCGTCGTCATGGACTTCGACTACGGCCCCACCAACAGCTATTACACTTCCTACAGGGGAGTCGGCGCAGCCAAAGGCATCAGCGAACTGCTAATCAACGAACTCGTCAACAACGGCACTTATACAGTAGTCGATCGCAGCAAACTCGAACAAGTGCTCAAACAGCAAAATCGCAGCGGTGCGATGGATGCCGGCACAGCAGCAGAAATTGGCAAGCAGTTAGGAGTTGACGCCGTACTCATCGGCACCATTACCAAGTTTAATATCGACAAACAATCCGGCGGCGGCAGTTTCATGGGAATCGGCGCCGGTTCGCAAAAAACCAAAGCTACCGTTCAAATAGACGTGCGGTTAATCGGTACAGCTTCCGGAGATATTCTTGCCACTGCCAAAGCAGTAGGAGAAGCGGATCAAAGCGATTCTAATATTTCCGTGAGGGGTATTGGTGGTAATTCCAGCAGTAGCAATGAAGACTCACTTTTAAGCGCGGCCGTTGACAAAGCCGTATCTCAAATGGTGACTAAACTTGCAGAAGTATCTAAGAAATTAGGTTAGGATCGCGAATTAAATAATTTACACTCTTGAAAGTGGGGTGGGCCTGAAATCCCGCCCTTTCTGGACGGGCGGGACGCCCATCCCACAAGAACATCACGCATTGTAAGTTATTTAATTCTCATTCCTTAGAAATTTTGAAAGCTTTTTAGATTTGATATTGGCAAGTATTAAATTCCCAATATCAAATCTAAAATTATGTCAGCTACTTGACCGGCGATAGTACCAGTTAATCTTAGTTTTGTTTAGAAATCTGCATTTTTATTTCTACTAAATTAGAGCCAACTTTCTCAACATACTCAAGCATTAACAGTTTAATTAGCATTGGGATTTGAGTCAGAATTAACAACGCATTTCCCCTGTTGATTTGGGTTGGGAGTCGGGTTCGACGCTACCTTAGAAACGGCATCTCGTTCTTGAATCCATCCAATTTCCCCCGCTTGCAGCTTGGCGATTGCTACTGCATCAACAGTTGGCTTAACTGCCGGGGAAGGCGAGGGAGTTCCCACAGCCGGAGATGGATTGATCGGGGGTTTTGAAACAGTAGAAAAATCTTTATTTGACTGGGGTTTGGGAGAGTTCGACCGCACTATTTCAGGAATCGAGCAAACTTTCAATTCCAGCCAATTGCCTTGAGGCGTAAGCTGTTTGTTTGTTACCTGCAAAACGCTGCCTGCAGGGACTGTTCCTTTGACAGTCAACTCACCAATTGCGACTCGCAAATCCAAGCGATCGCCCTCTTTTCCCAATTCCCCAGGCGCAGAGCTTTTAATCTCTATAAACGAGCCTGTTTCTAAAGATTTTACCGGAGAAGGTACAGATTCAACTGTTTTCTCCGGCCTGCTGACAGGATTAATTAAACCGCGTTTCCCGAAAATCGACTCCCCGGCAGTATCGATCGCCCGACCCACCGGAGGGATGAAAAAATAAGCAAATACACCCCCCAAGCCTAATAAAAATAAAATTTTCAGCAGCAGCGAAAATGGGCTTTTGCCTTTGTCCGGTGGCTGTACAAACTGCGTTTGCCCTGGAGAATCAGGATCGCCAATGGCTGGGGGCACAGTCAAATCCGTTGGCACATCGTCGGTGTCGATAATTGGTTCCGGAGGCGTATCTAAAGGTGCGACAGACAATTCTGTAAAATTATTACCGTTTTCCCTCAAATGTGCCTGACAGTGAATTAAAGCAACTGTGACGTTATCGTGACCGTTTCTAGTATTAGCAATCTCGATCAGCCGATCGCGCGCCTTCGCCACATCAACAGTACCGTCGAGAATTGGCAAAATCTCTGCTTCCCAACATTCCTCAACCCGGTCTTTATCGCTCAAACCGTCGGAACACAGCAGCAAAACGCAATCATCATCCACCGGAAAACGCTGCACAGTCGGGTGCAGACTGTTGGAGGAAGTAATGCCCAAAGCTTGAATCAGAGCTCCGGCGGCCACTTGTTCCAAAGCATCCCGGTAGAGGGAGTAGCCCAAACGCACCTCGCGGCAAGCTACATCGTCGTCGAGAGTAACTTGATAGCAGCCTGTGCGGGTAATCCAGTAAGCCCGACTGTCTCCGACGTGGGCGACGTATAGTTCGTGTATGTGGGCTAAAGCCATAACTAGCGTAGTTCCCATCCGCTGGCGGCCTTGGCGGTGTTCGCTGTCGTTGCGACCGGCTATCTTGTCGTTAGCAGCACAAGCGGCCCGTTCCAGCTTGGAAGTCAGGCTCAGCGGGTCCCAATTAGCTTGATGCAGGGGCATTTGCTGCAACTTATCGCGCAGCACAGCAATCGCTTCTTCGGAAGCGACTTCGCCGCCGTCTTGTCCGCCGATACCGTCGCAGACGATCGCGCAAGCTTCCGATCCGGGATTTCCTCCCCACACCGTACCGCTGGGCGGATAGCAAGCATCTTCGTTGTGAGCCCGGGATCTGCCCACATCGGTGCCGGTGGCAATCTCAACGTGACGGTCGTAAGATCTGCCGCACTTTGCCAAAGCTTTATCCAACTGGCCCATCAGTTGTTCGCCGTGGCGCACTTGACCGGCAACCATTTGCTGGCAAAGTTGCCTCAAAAAATTGGCGATCGCCGGGTGAGCATCTTCGAGCCACTGCTGCCACAATTTGCCCAACTGCGACAAATTAGGCGGTTTGCGATCGGGCTGCAATTCCAGAAACCGCACCAATTGCCCTTCCACCCGCAGCAGTTCTGGAGTCAGCAGCGTCGAAGCCACGCCCTGAGCGATACACGGCTGCCACAACTGCGCAATTTGCCACAGCCAATTGAGCTGGCGCATCGCTGCGGCTCCTTTCCAGGAGTCTGCCAATTCCGGCATTAAAGATTCCGTCACCTTCAAAATCGGCCCGTTTTCCAGCAGCCAGATATCTCCCGAGAGCTTGCTCGTGTGCGAGGATACCAGCCCGTATACTTGAGGTACGTGTAATTGATAGGCAAACAGTCTCAGATAAGGAGTGACAACACTCGGAATCTCTTCGGGCAGTTCCGGCAACTGTTCGGGTTGAGTATCGACAAGAAGTCGATCGCGCTTGACCAAGTAGCGACCAGCGATCAGATCGCCTGGCCTACACCCTTTGATCCCTTCACCTAAAGCCCATAAGTAGTGTTTTGCCACAGAGTTTTGCATAAGGGTTCCTGACGCCTTTGGGCAAGCGTGCTGATCTGAACTATTTTAGCGCTTGAACCTCGACGGGTTGATACGTGGCGATTATTTGACACCCCCGCTTTCTTAACAGACGGGGATTCTTAAGACTTCGCCGTCCTAATATCCTGATTTTTCAGGTTCCTAGGCTCACAACGTTTGCACTCTTGTGTGCGGAGTGATATCTCCTGACAATGTTTTAGGCGTGACTTTCCCCCAGTCCAGGGGTAGGTTTTAATGTCTTGTACTGACACGAACAGTTTACCATTTTGTTGACGGCCGGATGAATCTTGCGATGAGCTTTCAGGGTTAGACGATCGCGCGACGCCGAAGTCCTCGGCTTGAAAGCAGGTTGTTTTCAGCATATTCCTGATAGTGGCCATTTCCGAAGAAATCGCCGCTTGAGAGCGAATAGAGATTTTAGACTAACTATAATGGTAGGATGCAGGTACGTAGAAATCACCTCACCCAGTAGGTATAAATAAATATCAATTCTCGGTTTTCTCGCGAAAGGCGATCCGTGCCTCGTGCCCTAGTTTCGCAGTAGAAGTTAAATTTAACCTTACCCAAAGACGGATACAAGCCCCCAGGTTCATCTGTGGAGTCAATCTACAATTTACAATCTAACCTCTAACATCTACTGACGGATGTCAGCCCCCGACACGAGTCGTGGAGAGCAAAAAAAATTAGATATTAGTGCCAGCCTGCAGATTCATCTGTGGAGTCAATCTAAAATCTAAAATCTAAAATCTAAAATCTAAAATCGACTGACCGGCCTCTGCAAGCTGTTGAGTTTTTAACCATGCCCCCACATGAGTCCAGCGCCTTTCCTAAGAATTTGTCCGATCCGAAGCTGCTGCCTGGAGTTGAGGTAGACGAAATGCTGACTAGGATTAAGCATTCTCACGGTCATTACTACAAAATGATGAATCTTGAGGTTTGGGCGCTCGTGGAAACCTTGGATGGGCTGTTTCCCGGCGCTTGGGGTCAGTTTATGACTAACCGCCAAATAGCAGTTAAACAGTTTTTGGAGCGCGATCGCCATCCTACTAATTTTGCGGCAGTTGATAAAGGGGATGCGGGGGATGCGGGGGAGGAGCAAGAAGGAGGAAGGCCTTTGGACTCCTTTCCCTTCGGCTACCGTCAGGGCGATCGGCTAAGCTCATCACAAGTCGCTCAGGGTAAAAAGAACGAAGAAGCCACGAGTCAGGAGTCAGGGAGTCAGGAGTCAGGAGTCAGAAAGAAGCAGGAAGAAGAATAAAACCCGATTTTCTCGATTCTCCCGATTCTCCCCATCTGAGCCTTTCCTTGGTATCGAAGTCTAGAACCCCCTCAATTCCCCGGAAGACGGGAGACGAAATAGAATACTCTTGCCCCCCCTTAATTAAGGGGGGCTAGGGGGGATCGAAACTCAGCTACAAGCGACATTGATGATGGGTTTCAATCTTAAGTTGACACAAATGCCGATCGCCCGATCGCCCTTACAGGTGAATTTTGGCATCCACTTGAGGCAATCCCATGCTGTAGTTGACAGCGCGGCTGTTGAGATTGTAGCTGATTTGGCCTTTTTGGAGGAGCGATCGTACTAAGTGTTCCAACTCCGAACCGATGCGGCGGAGGTTGTACTCGGTCAAATCTTCGCCCTCGTATGCGTCTACGAGTTGGTCGAATTTGGCATATACCTCTTTGACTGACTCCTCGTTCCAGTTAAGTTCGTTATCTGGGTCAATGTCGAGCGTCAAAAGGTCATTGCTGGGTACGAGTTCGTTGTCTTCGAGGATAGCGGTGTATATGCGAATATGGCGGGTTGTTGACTTGAGCTGCATGAGTTCTTATGTGTAAAGATTTTTTGCTGAATTAATTGTAATGGCTGAGAGATGCGCGGGGAGGGCGGGCGATCGTCAATTTCTCGGAATCCCGAAATATTTTAGTTGTTCGCCAGTCCAATTTTTGTAATATTCAGTTTTCTCTAAAGCATCGGAAGCGGGCTTCAGCTTAGAATTTACTTGAACGGTGAAGCCCGGATACGGCATCCTCCTAGTATGAAGCCCGTCAATATTAAAATCTTCTTCGGGATGGACGTGAAAAGCCAGCAAGCCCAACTCTGAAATCCGATCGTTCAGTTTGTCTATCAATTCTTTAGTTTCGGGCGCACTAATTGCAGTTTTTTCGGGATTAATTACTACCATTATTTCAAATTCAGAATTGTAAAATTCATAAATCGATTTCATTATGGCAGAATCGCGATCGAACTCAGTCAGCGCTGAAAACGGCTCGATTTTTAATAGAATTTGATTAGCCAAGCGTGCTTTTTTAGTGAAGGGACAAATCGGTAAATCGCTGAAAACAGGATGCGGTAACTCGACAAACTCCGTCATCCATCTGAGGGTAGATTCTATAATTTCCGTGTCAGATTCATTCATCGAAAATCTATGTATTGGATATTTCACACTCATCATACTTTATTTTTTGGGTGGGCAATGCTAGCCATTGGTTGTCAACTTAAACCGAAAGTCCGGCAGAGGTTTAAACCCCTGGCGGACTTCGGGAAAGAGCGTTAAATTTACACCAATAAATTGCCCACCTTGCTCTTTAATATTGGCATCGAATTTATTCGTGAATTGTGCCATCTGGCATAATTGCACCTGCGAGTTTTGCCTTTTCCAGATTTACCACCCCACTTAGGTTTGCTCCCTTTAGGTTGGCTTTTTCTAGGTTTGTATTGTGCAAATCTGCCCCACGCAAGTCTGCCGAAGTTAGGTTTGCTCCACTAAAATTTCCATTTTTAAGGTCAGCCCCACAGAGATTTCCTTCAATTAATGTTGCTCCGCTGACATTACATTGAAGAGTTCCACTAACCAGATTAACTTTGGTCAGATTAGCACCACTAAAATTTGCATGACGTGTGTCTGCATTTTTCAGATTCGCTCCACTCAAGTCTGCCGCAGTTAGATTAGCAGCCCATAAATTGGCCTGCATCAGGTTTGCTCCTATGAGGTTTGCCGCCGTTAACTTGGCACTACTCAGATTTGCTCCGCTTAAGTTGGTTTTACTCAAATTAGCTTGCAGGAGTAGTGAACTCTCCAAATTTGCATTAGTTAGATTTGTACCGCTCAAGTTAGCTTCACTCAGGTTAACTCTGCTCAAGTTACGACCAGCTAGGTTTGCTTCTTTCAGTGAAACATTAGGAGCAATTAAGTAAGCACCTGCTTTAACAGGATCAAAGCCTCTGGGGAAGAGAGTCTGTGCGTTGTAAAGTGCTTGTTGAAGTTTTGATCCTTCAAGGTTGGCTCCTTCAAGGTTGGCCATTAATAGGTTAGTATTACTTAGGTTTGCATTACTCAAATCAGCCTTCATTAATTGTGATTCCCTCAAATTCAACCCAGTTAAGTTCGCTTTACTGAGGTTGGCCCTGCTGAAGTTTGTCTTCGAGAACAAATGAACACTACTGAGATTTACCCCACTCAGATTAGCTTCACTTAGGTTTGAACCTCGCAGATTTACTTCACTTAAATTTGCATCTATGAATTTTGTTTTTCCTAAGTTGGCTGAGGTTAGATTAGCTGTGTGAAGGTTTGTATGACATAAATTTGCCTCAGCCAGGTTAGCATAAGATAAGTCTGCTTCAGAAAGTTCTGCACGGCTTAGATTAGCGTTACTCAGATTGACAGAATGCAGGGTTTTTCCGCTCAGATCCACTCCCGATAAGTTAATCCCTGTAAAATCTCGTTCTCCCTGATTATACCGTTTCAAAAATTCCTCAGCACTAATAGCTGCCTCCAGACTTTTTAGTGCAGAATCATCAATTTTTTCCTCTTCCTCAGATTGCACACTATCCGCATTCACAGGAGTAGCAGGCGGCTGTTCTACCGCTTCGCTAGATGCTGGAATCGGTGTCTCCTCGATCGCCTCTTCGCGCAATAACCGATCGACCCGATCGCTAAACCGCCTCAAAACCTCAGCATCATCAACCTTCTCAGCAGCATTCGAGCTTTTTTCAACCGCATTCTCAACATAATACTTGTCTACAAAACTTTGCAACCCAGCATTATATCCCTGTCCAACCGCCTGAAACCTCCATTCGCCATTCTTCTTATACAACCGTCCAAATTCTAAAGCCGTTTCTTGCGAAAATATCTGATTTAAATTGTACCGAACCAATTCGCTAAGAGTGTCTGAATTGTAAAGCCGGATAAAAGCATTTTCAACTTGACTAAAACTTTGATTTTTTTCCTGTCCGTCGTGAATAGTCACCACAAACACTATTTCCTGAATCGCCGAATTGATTTTACTCAAATCTAGATAAACCGTCTCATCATCTCCCTCAATTTGTCCATTCCTGCTGTCTCCTGAATGTCGCACCGAACCGTCGGGCGATGTCAGATTGTTGTAAAATACAAAATACTTTTCATCAGGAATGCGACCGTCCGCCGCTAACATAAAAACTGATGCGTCAATGTCGCAGTTTTGTGCTTTCTGGCTGACTTGCCACCCCAGGGCGATCGCTATTTTACTGAAATTAGGAGTTTCTTTAGAAAGATTGAACCTTTCACCCTTAGTTAATTCGATACTCATATGCGATAATTCCCTTACCTCATAAATGGTATTAATTATCTCATCTATGTTAACCCGATCGCAAATTGGATTTTATCTCGAAGATATCGAAACCCCCATTGGCAGAACCGTCAATTTAACTCTTACCGGACTCATTCTATTATCTTCCGCCAGCTTCATCGCCGAAACTTACCCGCTTTCGGGGCCTGTTAGAATTAATTTGCAAACTCTCGATACTGTTCTTTTAATCGTTTTTGTAGTTGAGTATTTATTGCGGCTGTGGTGTGCAGAAAATCGAGTTAAATTTATTTTTAGTTTTTTTTCAATTATTGATTTGCTGGCAATATTACCATTTTTATTGGGATTTGTCAACGTCAGTTTTATCCGAATTTTTCGCTGGTTTAGAATTCTCCGACTCATCCGTTTTCTGGAATTGAAAATTTCTATTTTCCGCATCAGCAGCGAAGATGGGGTGATTTTTGCTCGGATTTTGTTTACTTTGCTGGCAATAATTTTTGTTTATTCTGGTTTGATTTATCAAGTGGAACATCCGACAAATCCCGAAAGTTTTGGAACTTTTTTGGATGCTGTTTATTTCTCGGTTGTCACCATGACCACCGTGGGATTTGGCGATGTTACTCCGATTTCGGAATCCGGTCGTTTTCTGACTATTTTGATGATTTTGACGGGAATTGCTCTGATTCCTTGGCAATTGGGGGACTTGATTAAACACTTAGTTAAAAGTGCTAATCACGGAGAAGCTGTTTGTAAAGGTTGCGGTTGGTCTGTACACGATGCTAATGCTAGATTTTGTAAAATGTGCGGCAGTCAATTAGATAATGCTTGACTGTTGACTGTTGACTGTTGACTACTGCCTCACCCTAGATAATTCATCCGTGTATCCGTGTCAAAATCCGTGTAGTGCTTTCCTTCTTTAAGCTAAGGGTAACAAAATTTCAAATTCAGTACCGCTGCCTAATTCCGATCGCATTCTGAATGCACCGCCGTGTTTGCCAGTCACGATTTGATAGCTAACTGCTAAACTGGTTTCTTTGAGGGCGCGTTTTTCGGTAGAGAATGATTCTATAATTTTTTTGTACTTGCTAGGTGACATTCCTGGCCCGTTATCTGATATGCAAATCGAAACCCAGCGAACATGAAGTTTGTCTAAATCGCTCGCAGGTTCGGGACAGCAGACTTGAGTTGTGATTTCAATTTGAGGCTGGCGGTCGAAGTCTCTGATTCCTCCACCTTTAAACTCTTTCGCCAATTCTTGACCGACTGCTTCGTTAATTAATGTATGAATAGCATTGGTCAAGATATTCATAAATACTTGGTTTAGCTGGCCTGCATAGCACGGCACTGGTGGTAGGTAGCCGTAGTTTTTCACTACTTTGATTTCCCTGGTCAAACGACTTTTGAGCAGCAAAAGTATGCTGTCTATATTTGCGTGCAAGTCGGTCGGTTTGGGATAAATATCGTCGATGTGGCAGAAGTTTTGCAAACTGGTTGCCAACTTGCTCAAACGTTCGGCTCCCGATTTGATGCTGGCAACAGTTCGGAGGAAATCGTTTTGCAAAAAGTCATAGTCGATCTCTTCCTTGAGCCGTGCTATTTCCGGCGGGGGTTCGGTACAGTATGCGTCGTAAACTGACAGCAACTCCATCAAGTTTTTGCTGTAGTCGCTGACGTAGGTTAAATTGCCCCAAATAAAGCCTACCGGATCTAAAATTTCGTGGGCTACTCCGTTGACTAAACGCCCTAAACTAGCCATTTTTTCGCTTTGAATCATTTGAGTTTGGGCTCTTTCGTAGCGGACTTGAGTTTCGATGCCGCGAATTTGCCAGTAGGCGATGTTTAGCGCGTGAGGGTCTAAGAGGCGGTAAGATTGGGAGTCTATTTGGACGACGATTGGTTCGGACTGCAATTCGGGCGATCGGCGCAGAGCTTGTGGAGCTGCTGCCAAAATGGTTGTGCTTTCTGGAACTAATAATATTTCGACGCGAGCATAACTGTAGAAAACTTTCAGCGGGAGGTGCAAAAATAGCTCTGGGCCTTGGGGTTTGAGCAAATATTCCAGCAGTTGCCTGCGGGATATCATGCCAGCCAACTCTCCTGCTTCCATCAAGACGACTCCCGGCACTAGGGGATGCTGTTCAAAAATTTCGGCAACTGCGATCGCCAAGCAGCTAGATTTAACCTGAAAGTCATACAGGGGCAAATCCCAGAGGGTAGACTCTAGGGAAAGGTCTTGATGGCTGCCTTCGGAGAGTGAAGGGCCAAGGAGTTTGGAACTGAATTTATTTGCCACTGGAACTTTTAGTTGCCGAAACGCTGGGAAAGTGAAACGATCGCGTACTACTAAGCTAGCCTATGATTTCACCGCAGGAGCCAACAGCCGAGAATATTTTTGAGTTAATCACGTTTTGCCAACTATTGGTAGGAGAATTTCAAATTCGGTGTTTTTACCGGGTTGCGATCGCAGTGAAAGTTTGCCGCCGTGCTTTTCTGTGACGATTTGATGGGAGATAGCCAGCCCCATACCGCTGCCTTTACCTGCTGGTTTAGTGGTAAAAAAGGTGTCAAATATGTGCTGGTGATTTTCTGGGGGAATGCCGGGCCCGTTATCGGCAATCCAAATTGCAGCCCGCGTGCCGTCTTCGGTTTCTACGACTTTAGTGGTAATTTCGATTTGGGGCTGCCAGTTGTCCCGGCACTCGGTCTGTATTTCTCGATCGGCTGCGTACTCTGTCAGGGCGTCTAGAGCGTTAACTAACAAATTCAAAAACACCTGACTCAACTGACCGGAGTAGCCGCTAACTAGCGGCAGTTCGCCGTAATTCTTTACCACTTCTATGTTATTTTTAAAGCGGTTTTTCAGAATTAACAGCGTCATCTCCACGCATTCGTGAATGTCTGTCTCCACTGCCTTTGTCTCGTCCATGTGAGAGAAGTGGTGCAGCCCGTTAACTATTTTTAGCAGTTGCGATGCTCCCAACTCCATCCCTTCTAAGGTGACAGGCAAATCTTCTTGTAAAAAATCAAATTCAATTTCTTCTTTGAAGGCATCTATTCGGGGACAAGGTTCCGAATATTCTTCTTCATAAACCGACATTAGCTGAAGCAAGTTTTCAAAATAGGAAAGCAGAAAAGTCAAATTTCCCCAAATACAGTTCAGCGGATTTCTAATTTCGTGGGCTACTTCGGCTACAATCCTCCCCAAACTAGCCATTTTTTCTGTTTGGATGAGTTTGGCTTGGGTTTGTTTGTGGAGCAACTTATTTGTTAATTGGTGAATTCTTGATTGAGCGACCATTAATTGGTGTACGTCTAACAGTTTGTATATCTGGGGTGCTATTTCCACTACTACGGGTTCGTAAACTAATTCTGCTGACCTGTAAAGAGATTCCTGAGCCGCTTCTACTATTAATTTACTGCCTGGAACCACCAGCAGATCTTGTTTGGAAAACCTGTACAATACCTCTATCGGTCGCTTGAAAAACATTTCTAATCCGTAGCGACGGTTAATTTTTTCAAAAAATTGACGCCTGGATATTATGCCGACAAAATTACCCCGATCGGTCAAAATGACGCCGGGAAGCATGGAATTTCCTTCAAAAGCCTGGGCTACTTCTTTTGCCTGTTGAGTTAATTCAATTTGGCAGGTGTAGAGCGGCAGGTCTAGGAGAGTTGATTCTAAGGAGATATTCCAAGTACAAATTTCAGGTATATGCAACACTGATAACTCCGAGCTAGTCTCACGCACAGCAAACATAGATGAAACCCCTGTTAAATGTTGTATCGATCGATAACTTAAGTTGCTATTAATTGGTAACGGGTAATTGGTAACGGGTAGTTGCTAATTTGTTAAATTACAACAGCACCCGATGGGAAAACCCGATCGCACTAGCATTGTCTCCTAAAAATTTTGTTTCTAAATCAATGTTAAACGATCGAAGCTTTTGTGGAACTTACGGAGCACGCGCTGTAAACTTTTTACCATGATATACCCTGCGATCGCCTGTTTGGGGAAAATTTTTAACATTGATCGGGGATTTTTGTAATCTATTATACCATTTTTCTGGTATTAGAAGGGAATTGGAGAAGACCTCGCGGGTTTCAGTGAATATACGGGCCTGGTTCGAGGGTTCGACGGCCCGGATTGGCGATGGTGGAAGTGACTTGAGGCCCGAACGGTCATTCGATTTTAGATTTGAGATTTGAGATTTTGGATTGACTTGCGCGAGATAAATTCGGGGGCTTGAGGATTTTAGATTTGAGATTTTGGATTGACTTGCGCGAGATAAATCACGTGGCGGGTACCACCTTTGAAATTCGCTTGTCAAGACTGGCGCGGAGGCAAAAATCTGCAGATTGTACAGCAGAAGGAAGTTCGGCAACGGATTCGCAACGCCAGATGTAACGGATGGAAGGCTTTAGTTATCGTCGCGAGAGAAGGAAGAAGCAATTTTCGGCAAGGGTTTGAGTCATTAAAAACGTCGTAACCTTCGGGCGCGCTTGCTATACGACTCAAAAGAAATGCAGCTTTAGGCAACTTCCCAACCTCGATGGTCGTCAGTTTTTTGCAATCTGCAATCTGCAATCTGCAATCTCAAATCTCAAATCGTCTTAGGGTTCCACCTCCGGCCAGAGACGTTCTAGCTGATACCGCCAAGCGGCGAGAGTCTGTTCGCGAGACTCTCGCCCGAGTTCCATTTCGCCCATCAATCCCTCTGCGTAGAAACGGTCTAAAGTCTGAAGGGTAGTTTCGACAGACTGTCCCTGCATCTTCGCAGCTTTGATGATTTGACGGATGCGGCTTTCTATCAAACCGCCGAAAAAGTCGGACAAACCTCGCTGTTGCAAAGCCAGCAGTCTGGCGATGGCGGCCGAGAAATCTGCAGTGGCAAGTGTGGCGCAACTGTGCTGAAATACTCCCCACAAAACGTTTTGATGTATGGCGTAGCGAGTTTCGAGGGTGGTGTCAAAGTTAGCTTCTAGCAGTTTATCAAAAAATGGTTGAGCTTCTTGGGCATCGGCGATCGGCAGCAAAATCCGCAGCCAAGTGCCGTCTTCTGAAAGGAGGACTAACAGGCGAAATTTGGGGGTTTCTACTTGCCAAGAAGTCGCAGCAGGCATCTCAACACTGTCACCAAATAAGTCTTTAAGGGTATTGCTAATTTCTTCTGGAGTCATGATGATTTTAGATTTTAGATTTTAGATTTTAGATTAGTCACCAGTCATTAGTCAGCAGTGCTATCTCAAATCTCAAATTGATTTATGGTAGCCAGCGGGGGTGATAGCCGGCAAAGGGAAGTTCTTCTGGCTGCAGTTTTGCGGGAGAACCGTCTGCGGGTATTTCTACTAAGGGTAGCAGCCAGAGGCGGCTGGTGGCGATCGACTGTCCGCCCGAGTTGCGGGGACTATCTGCTGCTGAGGGCTTTGCTGCTGTGACTGATTGGTCGAAAATTAATGCCAGCCCGTCGGGAGATAAACTGATTTGGGTATCTAATTGGTTGGGCAAAACCAGCAGCGGTTTGATTGTTCCTACCAAACGAGTACCCTCTTTTTTGAGGTCGATGGTAGCGATGAAAGGTTGTTCTTTGTAGGTTTCTGTGGTGAGGCGTTGGGTTAACAAACAGTAGAGACGCTGAACTTGGTTGTCTTTGTCTTTGCGGGGGTCGAAATAAACGCCGATAATGCTGCCGGGAATTCGTAATATTTCTTGTTCTGCACCTTGGTTGTCTAAGATGAAAAGCGATCGAGTAAAGTCGCTGTTGTATTTAACATATGCGGCGGCGGAGTTGTCGCGGGCCATGCCCAATACTTGTTCGTATTTTGGCAAAAATTCTACTGGGTCTGCTTCTGGTTTGAGGGGGACGATCGCTAATCCTTGTTTTTGAGATATTACCATCGATTTGCTGTCGGGGCGAATCAGAAAATCTCCGCCTTGTTGATTTTCCAAGGGTCGGGGAGGCAATTTTTCTTCCAAAATCCAAGGACTGAAATCGCCGGGATTGCGGCGGTTGACGCGCTGGATAACTATGATTTTTCCGTCGGCTGAGAGGTCGAATTTGAGATTTTGGTAATCTTTGGCATCTAATAGTTTGTCCAGCCTACCTGCTGGCTGGGGCGGCTGGGATTTTACTCCTGGAGATTGAGGGTTGAGACCGGTTGTGACGGTAAATAGTTCTTGATTTAAGGTGCCGCCACTGCGGGCGATCGATCGATCTGTAGCTGAGAATAAAATGCGATCGCTGTCGGGATACGGTTTAAAATCGGTGACGACTAAATCTTTGGGAGTCAGCGGTATCGGTTTTGAGTCGCTGCTGGTGAGATTGACTAGCATTAATCTGCTTTCTGTTTCGCCTTGGACGCCGATGTAAGCAAAAGCTCGATCGCGGCTGCGAAAGGAACTGCTAAACGGTTGCATTGGCGTTCCTTTATATTGGTTGTTTTCTCCGAAATACTTGTCGGTTGCTCCGGCGAGTTTTACTGTGTAGGTAACGCCGTAGGGTGCTGGATCTTTGAGGGTGTAAGCCATGCGCCTTCCAGCCCAACTAAATTTACCGGGGAGGGGAGGTTCTAGCTTTAAGTTTTCCTCGACGGTGGACTGGTTCATCGGTCGAAAGAAGGTGAGGATAAAGCCGGTATCTTGGGCGCCGATTTGTTTATTTTCCCAGGTAAATTCTCGCACTCGGGGTGCTGTGCCATCGCCGCTCAGCAGCAGCAGTCCCATTAAGAGGCTCAGCAGTAGCATGAGGAAAATCGCCGTGCGGTCGATCGGCTGTTTGAATGGCAGAATAGCTAAGGGTGAAGGATTAATTTTTTTGTTAAAAATACTCACAAATCTTTCTCTCCTACTTCTGCTGAAAATTAACTACCAAATTTTCCCTATTAAATTTTACAGTCCTGGAGGCACTCCCGACCTCCCGACCCTCAGAAAGCTATTTTTTTTCCCAGCGAAAAGGACTGCAACGAAGTATGTTGGTCAAAAACTCGGTTTCTAAAAGTTTTGGTTCCTCCAGGACTGAATTAAACTCACAAGTTTAAATCGGTGGAGTCTGCGGCACTTTCAACAGCCTCCACCGATTTTAGATGTGAAATTTAAAATTTTAGCTTGTAGGGTGCCTCAGAGGTAAAAGTTGCTCGATCGAGAGAGGTTTTGACGATCGTACAGCACCGTACCATTTTGCCAGTTGCATCCAGGAATGTTTGAGATTTAAGATTTTTAATCTTATCTCAAATTTCAAGTCGCCAATTCTTTAACAGGTTGACGGGTAACACTCGCGCTCTACTCATCCTACCAATAATCATGACGACTGCTTAGCTGAGATACCTTCCACTAATCCTTGACGAAGAAATCTATAAGGCGATTTTCTTGATAAAAAAACATCAGTTTAGTATACCTCGCGGTCACTCGCGATATTTCTTGTAACAGAGCCATTTGTAAAAAGATAAAGTGCATTACTTTTCTTCTGGTATTTTTTTCGCTTCACATATAGACAATCTCCTTTTTGTTTACTGAAACAGTGTATTGATTGGAATTAAATCCATGGGTGATATTTTATCGATTGGCAGACCAAAATTCAAAGCAACTCTACACCAAAGTAGAATTGCCAGCACCCCTAAAAATAGCCCGGTTAATTGAATATCCTGCCAAAAACAAGTTAGTCCTTCTTTCCACAAACCGTAGTTAGTTACTGCATAGGTAGGAAGGTCGCCGAGAGCTACAGCAATCACAGCACCTAAATTACCTTTTAAGTGGTATCCCAGCGGAATACTTATACATAGATTCACAAAAGTCAGCAGATTGCCCATAGCTGCGTACTGAGACTTTCCTACGCCTAACAGACAAGAAGCCATCATATTGTGGAGAGTGGTGTGCCAGATACCTAAAGCCAAGATTGGCATCATCCAAGATGCAGCCCAATACTCTTCCCTGTACAGTATTAAAATTAACTGGTCTCCAAAGGCAACAAAAATTGCTAAACCTACGGCTAACGGTATTAGAATTAGCTTGCGGTTCTTGAGTATCTTCGCGCGCAACTCCTGTCGCGGCAACTCTGCCAGCATAGAAATCGAGGGAAAAATCACCCTGCCGCTAATGGCGATGATGACTTGGCGCGGCATATCGCCGAGAGTAAAAGCAATTCCGTAAATGCCCAACAGTGCTAAAGTAAATATTTTCCCGAGGATGAGTCTGTCGGTTTGAGAACACAAGAAAAACAAAGCCGTAGACAAAAATATCCATTTGCCATAAGAAAATATTTCTTTAGCTGCTTCTTTATCCCAAGCAAAGCGGTTTGACTTGCCGGGAATCAAAAAATGGCTCCATACTAACTCCATTACAGCTCCAGTCAAGCCGCCGGCGATGATGGCCGAGATGCTGCGATCGAACCAGGCCCAGACAATCATTACTATAGTAGAAACAATCTGTATGCCCAACTCAAAAATTACTACTTCCTTCACTGCCATTTTGCGTTCTAGGCTGGATGTGGCTGTGGATTTAAACCCTCCTATTAGGGAATTTATACCTATTACTGGAATCAACCACAGGAGACGGGGCTCTCCATAAAAACTAGCAACTGGCTGGGTAATTACAATCAAAAAAATCCAAATGAAAAAGCTGCGAATAACTTGCAGTGTCCAAGCGGTGTTGAGAAATTGAGGATCTTCCCCCCGTTTGTTCTGGATGATACTTGGGGCCAAACCTATGTCTGTAAATAAGTTGATCCCTGTTATAAAAACGTAGGTTAGACCTACTAGACCAAATAGTTCGGGCAAAAGCAGGCGCGTCAGGATTAGGTTGCTACCGAATCGGATAATTTGACTGCTTCCATAGCTGGCTATCGTCCAGATAGCACCTTTGATAGCTAATTTTTTTTCTGATGACATATAGTTAGAATTTATTTCCTAATTACGAGTGTAGTGGCTGAATTTGCTATTGGCAACTCCTACAGGATACTGCTGCAACTTTTATAGCTGACTGTACAGTATCTTAATTTGTATGCGGAGGACGGGTCTGGAGTCTCGATCTCGCAATCAAGGAAAAATTTAATCTCATACTTACTCCACATCTAATAATCATAAGGGTTTTTTGGTTCGGGAATTGGTTGGAGGGAGGATGCTTGAATGATTAATTTGCGCTTGCCTTGCAGTTCTTCTACGATCGTTTCTCCTTCTATTTCTAGCCAACTGTCTGGGGCAAAGGCAGTGCGGCTTTGACCGATCGGTAATTTTACTGGCAACCCGATTGGATAGGCGTCGGCCGCGCAGCAGGTAATGATAAAACGCCCGATCCACAGATATTGTTCTGTGATGTTGGGGGGGTGAATTACAAATCCTTGAACTTTGATTTTTTGACCTCTGTATATATCGGGTTCGGGATTAAAATTTAACAGCCGCACCCATTCAACGAGCGATCGCTTTTCTGGTTTTGTAGTATTGCGAAATTCTTGTGGTTGCAGTCTGGTGATTGGCAGGGATTCGGTGAGACCTCGTTCTAAAGCTGTCTGGCTGGTAAATGTGCGTGGCGTTGTTAGTAAACCGATTAATGCGACGCTCAACATTAAGGTGCTGCCGATACTGGGGGGAAACAAAGTAACGTGTTCAACCTCTGTGATTCTGAGAGAGTTATTTGCTGCTGATGTCCGCGATTTCTTTGTGGTGCGATCGAGTTTTACGAGTTCCCAAGTTTTTAACCCGCCAATAACCATTAAGCCGATTCCTCCGGCTACAGTCAAGCCAAAGTAATTGGGGTGAATGAGAATGCTTAATTTGCCCGCGATCCAATATTTGAGGAGCAGTATTCCCCACGCTAAGATAGCTAGGGCGTCCAGCCAGGGGCTAATTTTTTTAAGATTCATTTTGTAAGAGTCATTGGGAAGGAAGAAGGAAGAAGGAAGAAGGAAGAGGGAAGAAGGAAGAGGGAAGAGGAAAAAAAGCTATCCGTATATCGGTGACTTCCGTGTCGTGAATCAAGGTAATTGAAAACTGCAAATGGTATTAGTTGTCTGTCCCAGCTAAGTTCTTAACCTAAATGCAAGTTGACAGCGAGGGTCATTAAAAAGGTTAACTGAGCTGCCAAGACAATTATGTAAACTACGGCTCGACTTTTAAAAATTGACAGCATTAAACCGATACCTTTGAGGTCAATCATCGGGCCGAAAACGAGAAAGGCTAACAGCGAACCGCTGGTAAATGTGGAAGCAAAAGACAGGGCAAAAAAGGCATCTACTGTAGAACAAATCGATACGACAGCGGCTAATAGCAGCATGGCGAGAATTGAGGAAACGGGGCCTTGGCCGAGGTTGAGAATTAGTTCGCGGGGTGCGCCAACTTGAATGATGGCTGCGATCGCACTTCCGATTACCAACACTCCTCCCAATTCGCGCAACTCCTGTACCATAGTATCTAAAAGCAGGCGCAGGCGCTCTTTAGAAACGCGGTGAAACATTGAGGAACGTTTCGAGGTTTTTTCTGTTTTGCTTGTTTTTAATGGCTTCCAGTCGTCTTGTAGCAAAGATTCGATCGGCACCGCCCCCCCCGGCTGACCGAGCATAAATGTTCCCGACTGCAACAGCAGCGGAGTGTTAGCTTGGACGAGTTCTTTTTCGGAAAACTCTGGTTTTGGCAGGGGAATCGCGCGGGCTACAGAGGGTTGCAGCAGAGGCCGCAAGTCTGGTTGGGCGCTGAACACCCAGCCGATAATTGTGGCTGTGACTAGGGAAAATACCACCCGCAAAATTACAATTTCTGGCTGATCGCGAAATGCCGTCCAAGTCGCCCAAATTACCACGGGGTTGATAGTGGGGGCCGCAAGCAAAAAGCCGATCGCGGCTGGTGCGGGTACTCCCTGCATCAGTAACCTGCGGGCTACGGGCACGTTACCGCACTCGCACACGGGAAACAAAAAGCCGATCGAACTGCCCATCAAAGCCCCCAGCAGCGGGTTTCGCGGGATGCGCGATACGAGTTTGCGTTCGTCTACAAATCCCAGCAGCAAACCTGAAAATAAAACTCCGAGCAGCAGAAAAGGTATTGCCTCTACTAACAAGCTGAGAAAAAGGGTAAAAGCATTGTTTAACTGATTCGTTAGGCCGGGTTGCATCGATCACCTACTGGTTGATTGCTATTTAGTTATACGTCTTTGGTAGAACTCCTTGTAGATCATACCAAAGCATAGCACTAAGTTAAGATCCAGTTAATTTTTTTTTGCTTTTTTTTGCGGGAATTTGTAGACATTCTAATTTAATCAAGGCTGATGCCTTCAATGATTTGGACTGGTTAAACTTGTTTGAATTTGATTTAATTATTATTCATATCCGCCTCGTACAGCCAATCAATAATTGACCGAAAGTATCCAGGATACAAGCCCCCGCATTCATCCGTCCAGAAATAAAAAACCTGTATCCGATGAAACTTGCCCCCCGAATTTATCCGTGGGGTCAATGCTTCAAATCTAAAATCTAAAATCTAAAATCTAAAATCTAAAATCTAAAATCTAAAATCGATTGACTCTGCCAACCGTCGCAGATTTGATGGATATTTCGGTTAACAATGGTTGATTGTAGAACAACTGCTAAGGCAGATTTTGCAGATGGCGGGCGAGGTTTACTGTTTTATATAACGATCGCTATAAAATAGGTTTGTAGCGATGACTAAAGTCTTCACTACAAACCTATAAGGAACGCACTGGGCGGTGTGTCGCTGGCCGATCGTTACGGGGGGTTGCGAGTACCGGATCGGGGAGATGGGATGAAATCGCCTCAAATGCCTTAGCACGGGCGAGGACTCCCAGCCATCGCGCTTAGCGAGCTAAAACTCAGGGAAGCGACCCCGGGAATTTCTGCTTTTAACTTGTCTGCTGACGGGTGCACCGCGCGGGCGATCGGGCAATTGCGATTTTCTTCTATTGTCAATCAATTATATTTATCAGGACAATAATTTATTAACACCAGGTTAAGACGATAACTTAAGGTTAATGAATAGTTAAATAGTCGAACCAAGCGTTAATACCGCTCAAGTCAGTATAAAATAAAGTCAGGTATAATTCCCAGGGCGCATTGATCTCCGTGATACTCAGTCTTGCCTAATACTTTAAGTGGTAAAATTTCATTTACTACAGTCAGTTTTTTGTGTAATTAAAAATGAAGTTTGCCAGGGGGATGCCAGTCAAAGCACTCAGCAACTCACCTGCTGACCTTTGGTAGCTGAATGTCTGCTGGCAAATAGAACCCCAAAAAAGCGTGCTGATGAATTTATGTTGAATACCTCCTGCGTAGAAAGACCAGTCCCACCCATCTCCGAGGCTGACCTAGGAGAACTTTGTTTAGACTCTACTCTCCAAGAATTGTCGCTTTACGATTTTCAGGTAGAAGCTACGGATTGGGGAATGCGAATTTCTCAGATGCTAGAAGCTAATCCGCTGTTACCGGGAGTCATTGTGACCCATCAAGGTGAATTTGCCGGTATGATTTCCCGGCGGAGATTTTTAGAATTTATCAGCCGTCCTTTTGGCCGAGAATTATTTTTAAAGCGACCAGTGAGGGCTTTGTACCGCTTTGCCGAAACTGAGAGTTTAATTTTTCCCAGCAATACTTTAATTGTGGATGCAGCCAGGAAGTCGCTGTTGCGATCGAAAGAACTGCTTTACGAACCTATTGTAGTTCAAGTGTCGCCTCAAACTTATAGTTTGCTAGACGTGCACGAACTGTTAGTAGCCCAATCCAACATTCACGAACTAGCAACAAAATTGCTGAGGCAGCAAACTCAATCTCAACTAATTCAAACCGAAAAACTAGCGAGTTTGGGACAGATGGTAGCTGGAGTCGCCCACGAAATTAGAAATCCAGTCACCTGCATCAGCGGAAATCTCGGCTTTTTGTCCAACTACTCGAAAGACCTCATGGAGTTGCTGTCGGCTTACGAACACATTGTCGGTGACAGCGAAAAAATTGACCAACTAAAAAAACACATAGAATTTGATTTTTTGCAACAAGATTGGGTGGAAATTATCAAAAGTATGAAAGTTTCATCGCAAAGGCTGACCGAACTCGTCACCAGCTTGCACACCTTTTCTCACATGGACGAAACCCACTTGAAGCAAGCTAACATCCACGAATGTATTGACAGTACGCTGCTAATTATGAAAAACCGTCTCAAGTACGGGTTTAAAGTAGTTAAAAACTATGGGGATTTGCCTTTGGTCAAGTGTTACTCTGGTCAGTTGAGCCAGGTATTTATGAATATCATGAGCAATGCGATCGATGCTTTGGAAGAGGTAAAAGCAGAAAAAGATTTTATGCCTGCGATTACTATTGAAACCGAGGTAATAGACAGTTCTGACGGAGACTGCGTGAATTCGGAATTAATTCAAAATTATGTTATGGGCGATGGCGTCCCGCCCCGCAAGCTACGACAAAATGCAAAACAGCTATCATCCGCCAGCCAAAACGGCGACTTCTGCCGAGAACCAGCGGAAAAAAATCAAAATAACGCTTGGATAGCCATCCGAATAGCTGATAACGGGCCGGGAATTCCTCCAGAAATTCAGCGGCGGATTTTTGAGACATTTTTCACCACTAAACCCGCCGGGAAAGGTACCGGTTTGGGGTTGGCAATTACCCATCAAATTGTTACGGAAAAGCATAAAGGCAAGTTAAATTTGCATTCTACTCCCGGTACAGGTACTGAATTTGAAATTTTGTTGCCATTGATTTGAAGGAAGAAGGAAGAAGGAAGAAGGAAGAAGGAAGAGGGAAGAAATAGAAACTAATTACAGCAGATTCCACATTTATGAAGTACGCCCGCCTATCCTCAACTCCGCGTAGGGACACGGCAGTGCCGTGTCCCTACACTTCACAAACCTGGAATACGCTGTATGTAGGGTGCTCTTCGGCGCACGGCCGTGCGCCGAAGAGCACCCTACTGTTACGCTCTTAGCTGAACTGGCATCACCAAGAATGTAGCATTGACTCCCCCCAATGGCTGGAAAATTACAGGAGCAAGAGCACCGTTTAATTGCAGTTGAATTTCTGGGGATTGAGCAGTTTTCAAAATGTCAATTAAGTATTTCACGTTGAAAGCAATATCTATGCTATCTCCCGAAATCTGTGCGGGCATTGACTCTTTGCCGCAGCCGACATCTTTAGCATCTACAGACAAAGTAATTTCCTGATTCTCCTCGTCGATGCTGCATTTGAGAATATTGTTTTTTTGGTCTGCAAACACAGCAATTCTTTCTACTGCTGCTAAGAACGATCGCCTTTCTAAGGTAATTTGGCGCTCAAAGGAGGGCGGAATCAACTGCCGGTATGCGGGATATTGCCCTTCCAAAGTGCGGGTTGTCAGCCGCTGGTCGGCCCATTCAAACACTACTTGACCGTGTTCAAAATGCAGGGTGACAGGTTCAGTCCACTGTCGCATCACCAGCATTCTTTCTACTTCGCGCAATGCTTTAGCGGGGACTGTCACCTCAAATTCTTCTTCGGTTTCTTCGCCTTCAGATTTTTCATTGACAGTTTGAACTACTGCCAATCTGTGGCCGTCTGTAGCTGCAAATTCCAGGCAATCTTGCAATACCTTTAAATGCACGCCTGCAAGTACCTGTTTTGCCTCGTCGGGGCTAGTAGCAAATAAAGTTCCTTTGAGTCCTTCTATCAAGGCTTCCGGTGGCAATTTGAGGATTGTTCCGGCTTCGATTGCGGGCAATTCTGGGAATTCTTCCGGGCCCATACCTCTAACTTGGTAGCTGCCAGAAGTGCAAGTGAGATAGGCTACGGTGTCCCCCGCTTCGTCTTCTAAAGTAATCTCTCCATCTGGGAGTCTCGAAACAATATCGTTAAGCAATTTAGCGGGTATGGTAAAACTGCCGCCGCCAGTAACTTCTGCTGCGAAGCTGGTACGAATGCCCAAACTGAGATCGAAAGCTGTCAAGCTAACCCGCTGATTTTCCTCATCCGCTACTAAGAGCACGTTGGCGAGTACCGGATGTGTCGGGCGGGAGGGAACGGCCCGACTCACCAACGAGAGGTTGGCGTTGAGGTCACTTTGGGTGCAAACCAATTTCATGGTAGGAAGGTTAATTAACCGGATTTGAAACAGAAACAAATCGTATCACAGAAAGCCGGCGGGTCGGTTTTTCTGCGTGTAGGGCTGAAGCATGGGGCTAGAAACCCGGTTTCTAGGCAAAATTTTGCCTGTAAAAACGAGAAATCTTCGTAGAAACCGGGTTTCTGAAGTCAGCGCGCGTCGCGAATTATCTGTGTTGGGTGTGTAGGGATCGCTAAGTAAGTCTGTGGGAAAAAACACAACTGTGTTAAGAAAAATAAATGAGGCTGAAACCCTCTTCCCTCCTGCCTTCTGCCTTCTGCCTCATTCCAACTACAAATATTTACGCCGTTCTACTTAGTATTTTTTAATTTATTGAATTATTTTTGTGTCGATCGCCCTGTGGAAACTGTGGAAAAAGAAGCTAACTGCTTGCTGGGAATCACTTGTAGGTAATAAATACCTGTGGAAAACTTGTGGAAAAGCTGTTGCGGTCGATCGCCCATTTTTGTGCAAAAACTGTTTCGGGCGATCGAGTAAAGTTTTCCACAAACGGAGGGCAAATTTTCCACAGGTTTTTCCACAGGCAATATCAAGGGTGGGAGTGCCAAAGTCATAAACCCGGTTTCTCGCAAGAAATCTGATATTTGGTCGCGAGGAATTCAGGAAGAAACCGGGTTTATAGCTTCCCATGCCTCCAAGACAGAAGGGCGGGCGCTCAAGTTTTGCGGCTGACAACATTAATTCGATCGCTCAACTGACGCAAAGTTTGGGCCAAATTCGGGTCAGTGTTCCGCAACTGAGCAATTTTGTCGCAACTGTAAAGCACAGTCGTGTGGTCTTTGCCGCCGAACACTTCGCCAACTTTCGGCAAACTCAAACCAGTATGCTGGCGAATTAAATACATTCCTATTTGACGGGCGAGACTAATTTCTCGCCTGCGGGAAATGCCTTTCAAATCTTCAACAGAAACATCAAAAGCCTCGGCCACAACTGCAATTACTGCATCTGGCGTCGCCTCTACGCTTTCAGTTTGCGGATTCAAAACCGGGGTGATATTCTCCACGGTCATCGGCAAACCGGTAATTGAAAGATATGCTACCGCCCGAATCAAAGCTCCTTCCAATTCCCGAACGTTGGAAGTGTAACTAGAAGCAATGTATTCAATCACATCTCGCGGGAGCCGCATATTTTCATACTCAGCTTTTTTCTGCAAAATTGCCATCCGAGTTTCCAAGTCTGGCAATTGAATGTCGGCAATTAATCCCATGGAAAATCGGGAACACAAACGCTCTTGCAGGCGGGGGATTTGCTGCGGCGGGCGATCGGAAGCTAAAACTACTTGGTTTCCGGATTCGTGCAGAGTATTAAAAGTGTGAAAAAATTCTTCTTGAGTGTATTCTTTGCCTTCAATAAATTGAATGTCATCTATTAATAAAACATCTGCGGCGCGATAATGGTCGCGGAAAGTTTGCATACTGTCTTTGCGAATTGCGGCGATTAAATCGTTAGTAAATTTCTCAGTAGAAACGTAAAAAATCTTGGCGTTGGGGTCAATTTCCAAGCGATAATGACCGATCGCCTGCATCAAATGAGTTTTGCCCAAACCGACGCCACCGCACAAAAATAGGGGATTGAATTCTCGGCCCGGAGACTCGGCTACCGCGAGGGAAGCTGCGTGGGCCATGCGGTTGTTGGAACCGACGACAAAGCGGGAAAATACGTATTTCGGGTTTAAATTGGCGGGTTTGGGGGGGTGAAGCGAGTGGCTTTCCGGGATATCGGCGATGGGGGAGGGCCAAATCATGGCGGAGTCGCTGCTGCCGGCTGTTTCGTTTCCCCCGGCAATTGTCAAGTAAATGTCTACGGGATAGCCGAGAATTTCTGCGACTGCATCGGCAAGGATTTCTCTGTAATATTTTTGCAACCAATTGCGAGCAAAGGGGTTGGGGGCGCTGACGATCAAACAATTATTTTCGAGTTGTTCGGCCCTGGCAGTTTTGATCCACGTCTCAAAGCTAGGTCTGCTCAGTTGTACCTGGAGACGTTCAAGTATCTGATTCCACAGACTTTCGAGGGGAATGTCCACTGCTCACCTCTGCCGATCGGCATTCAAGATATTAATTCTACAGTCTAGAGAGTTTAGTCCTCAGATGCTAAAGTTTAAGGGAGTCTGCCGTAGCTTGCGGGGCGGGACGCCATCGCCCAAAAATTTGGCGGCTCAGCAGTCCAAACCAGGTATCGGGGAGCTGCTCAGGAAATATTTAGATTTGGCAGGAAAGCCTAAAAACATGGCCATGAAGAGTTCTACTGGCAAATTTTGGAAGCAACCGGCAATTTACATATTGCTGCTGGTAACGGGAGCCGGGGCCGCCATGTTGGGCGATCGTCTGACGGTTTCTCAATTTCGTGCAAATTCTGGGGATTCGGGACAAAGGGCGCTGGAACCGAAATTGCAACTGCCTCCTAATACAAAGGATCGAGTTAGCAAAGTGTTGCCGCCTGCTTCCTTGTCGGGCGACGGGACTAATGTGAATTTTATTGTGGCTGCGGTGGCAAAAGTTGGCCCGGCAGTGGTTCGGATCGATGCTTCGCGGCGGGTGAAACCGGGAAATAGAGGGCTGTCGCCGGAAGATTTTTTTGGCATAGAACCGAATTCGGGCGGCCGGGGCGGGATCGAACGGGGCACTGGTTCGGGTTTTGTCATCGGTGCCGACGGCGTGATTCTCACTAACGCTCACGTTGTAGAGGGAGCCGATACGGTAAATGTAACTCTCAAGGACGGCCGCAGCTTTCAGGGACGGGTGTTGGGGGCGGATAAGGTGACGGATGTGGCTGTGGTGAAGATTGAGGCGAACGCTCTGCCTGTGGTGGCGATCGGCAATTCGGATAAGCTGTTGTCTGGGGAATGGGCGATCGCGATCGGCAATCCTTTGGGTTTGGACAATTCCGTAACTGCGGGGATTATTAGCGCTACGGGGCGATCGAGCTCTGATGTGGGCGTACCCGACAAGCGGGTCGGTTTTATTCAAACAGACGCTGCAATTAATCCCGGGAATTCCGGGGGGCCGCTGCTGAATGCTTCGGGCCAAGTTATTGGCATGAATACGGCGATTATTCAAGGTGCTCAAGGATTGGGGTTTGCGATTCCCATTCAGGCGGCCCAACAGGTGGCGAAGGAACTGATTTCAACGGGGAAAGTCGAACACGCTTATTTGGGAATTGAAATGGCGACGCTGACTCCGGATGTTAAGGAGCAAATTAACAGCAACGCTAACAGCAGCCTGCGAGTTACAGTCGATCGGGGTGTGGCTATTGTTAGCGTTGTTCCTAATTCTCCCGCTGCAGCGGCAGGTTTGCGGGCTGGAGATGTGATTCAAAAAATTAACAATCAGCCGATTATTCAGTCGGAAGCTGTTCAGGATTTCGTGCAAAATGCTAAGGTTGGCGGTCTGTTGCAAATGGAAATCAACCGCAACGGGCAAATAGTTAATTTGACTGTTAAAACGGGAAGTTTGCCGGTTCAAAAAGTTGGATAAGAAGGAAGAAGGTTCGGCAACGGATTGTGTAACGGATGTAACGGATGTCAGTCCGATGTCCGTCGGAAGAAGAAGGAAGAAGCAAGAAGCAAGAAGCAAGAAGCAAGAAGAAAATGGTTATTTGTCAGTAGTTAACGACTAACAAATAACGACTAACAAATAACGACTAACCAATAACTATGGCAGAACTATTACAAATCTCACAATTAGGAAATCCCGTGCTGCGCCGCCCGTCGCAAGTTGTCGAGAATATTAAGGACGATCGCATTCAACAGTTGATTGACAGCTTAATATTTACAGTACAGCAGGCAAACGGAGTGGGGATTGCCGCCCCTCAAGCGGCTAAGTCCGATCGTCTGTTCATCGTCGCATCCCGCCCCAACCTGCGGTATCCCCAAGCACCCCACATGGAACCCACAGCGATGATTAATCCCCGGATTGTGGCTGCGTCAACAGAGACAGTCAAAGACTGGGAAGGCTGTTTGAGCATTCCCGGGATTCGGGGATTGGTGCCGAGAAGTAGGGCGATCGAGATAGAATACACCAGTAGAGACGGCAAACTCCACCGACAAGAATTGACAGACTTTGTGGCCCGAATTTTTCAACACGAACACGACCATTTAGATGGAATCGTGTTTTTAGACAGGGTGGAAAGCACCCAAGAACTAATGACCGAGGATGAGTATCAGCAGCAATTTGTCAAGCTACTTTAACCAAAAGCATCCAGCATATAAGCCCCCGGATTTATCCGTGGGATCAATTCTACAATTCTACAATCTCAAATCCAAAATCCAAAATCGAAAATCGATAGATGAGTACCAAAAGCAAATTGTCAACCTGCTGTAGCCGCAAGCATTCAGGGTACAAAGCCCCCGGATTTATTCGCGGGCTCAATTCTTCAATTATCCAATCTCAAATCCAAAATCGAAAATCTAAAATCGATAGATGAGTACCAGCAGCAATTTGTCAAGCTACTTTAACCAAAAGCATCCAGCGTACACGCCCCGGATTCATCCTCCGTGTCAATTCTTCAATTATCCAATCTCAAATCCAAAATCGAAAATCGAAAATCGATAGATGAGTACCAAAAGCAAATTGTCAACTGACTATAACAGTTGATATAATTGCTAGTAGTAACGCCAGTGATGTTGTGAATAGGAGGGCGAATGTCTATTAATTTGGAAAAAGGCGGGAGAATCAATCTCTCTAAAGAAGCACCCGGACTGAAGAATGCCGGGATTGGTTTGGGATGGGATATCAACGCTACAGACACCGGCGCAGCGTTTGACTTAGATGCTTCCGTGTTTATGTTGGGGGCTACTGGCAAAATCCCAGGCGAAAAATACTTTGTTTTCTACAACAACAACCAATCGCCGGACAGTTCTGTAATACATCTGGGAGATAGCAGAACCGGAGAAGGATTTGGCGATGATGAAACCGTTACAGTCGATTTAACCAAAGTCGATCCGGCGGTGCAAGAAATTGTGTTTGTGGTAACTATCCACGAAGCAGAATCGAGAAGGCAAAACTTCGGTCAAGTGCGGAATGCTTTTATTAGGATTTACGACACTACTACTAACACAGAGGTCACGAAGTACGATTTGGACGAGGATTTTTCTAGGGAGACAGCGGTAGAGTTTGGCAGACTTTACAAGAAAGACGGCGAGTGGAGGTTCCAAGCTGTAGGACAAGGCTACAATTCCGGCTTGCAAAGCTTTGTAGATAAGTATGCCTGATAAAAGGTCGATCGCTCCTATCTAAATAAATCGAGGGGAAATTCGGAAGCAGGAATGTTTCCCTCGATTTTCAGCCAGACTCATGAGGTGATAAACCAGATGGGCATTCAATTAAAGAAAGGTGAAAGATTTAATCTTTCTAAAACATCTCCAAGTTTAACAAAAGTTGCGATCGCCCTGGGTTGGGAAATAGCAACTCAACTCAATTTATCCGACTCAAACCCGCAAAGCTGTGATATCGATGCCTCGGTTTTTGCATTAGGTTCGGACGGAAAAATCCCCGATGAAAGATACTTTGTATTTTACAATAACTCGCAGTCGCCGGACGGAGCGATCGCCCATTCGGGAGACAATCAAACCGGTCAAACTCAAGGGGATGACGAGACAATTTATGTAGACTTAGAAAAAGTAACGCCGGCTGTTGAGGAAATGGTTTTTGTGGTCACAATTCACGACGCACAAGCTAAACATCAAAATTTTAGCCAAATCAGAAATGCTTTTATCCGATTGTACGATCGCCAAACAGGCAGCGAACTAGCGCGGTATGATTTAACAGAAGGTTTTTCTGAAGAAACAGCAGTCGAGTTCGGACGGTTGTATAAAAAAGATGCAGCTTGGAGATTTCAGGCAGTAGGGCAAGGATATAAAGCAGGGTTGCAGAGTTTTGTTGACAAGTATCATTCAGAGATTAAACTGGAAGAAAAGACACTAGAACCGCCTAAAGTCAACAAAGTAGAACTGCCTAAATTAGAGAGGCATGAAGCTAGCCGTAAAATTAAGCAAGCTATGGCAATAAAACTTGAAAAAACAGGCGACTCGCACAAAATAAACCTCAGTAAATCAGGTAGTTCTGAGTTGCTTGCAGTTCACGCAAATCTCGACTGGGAAGAAGTGCAAAATCGGGGCATATTTTCGGAAAAATTCCTGGGAGTAAAGGGGACTCCCGATCTGGATCTTGGTTGTATGTACGAGATGGCTAACGGCGAAAAGGGAGTGATTCAACCCTTGGGAAAATGCTTCGGATCAAAAACGTCTTCACCCTACATATTTCTCGATAAAGATGACCGCACTGGCGCGACTGAGGGAGAAAATATGTATATTTTTAGACCTGATTTGATTAAACGGGTGATGTTTTTTGGTTTCATCTACGCAGGGGTTCGCGACTTTAAAACTGTGCGGGGACGAATGTTCTTCAAAATCAGCAACGGTGAAGAAGTATATCTCGAACTCGATAATCCAGATAGCAATAGAAATTTTTGTGCGGCGGCAATGATTCAGAATACAGGTTCCCAGATTGTAATTCTCAAAGAGGAAAGATACTTTGGCGGACATGAAGAAGCCGATCGCTACTACGGATTTGGATTTAATTGGTATTCCGAGACTAAGTAGGGGTGCCAGTCGAGTAGAGTTCATCCAGTTAAATAAAACAACTGGTTGAACAACTGCTATCTTCCAATTTACTTAAGTTCTAATACACTTTAGGGAGTCACAAAACTATGGCTATCAACTTGACAAAAGGACAATCGATCGTTCTCAGCAAAAGCGAATACGACTTGTCCAGATTGACAATGGGTTTGGGCTGGGATGTTGCACAAGCTAAAAAAGGTCTTTTCGGCAGAAGCAGCGGTGCCAATTTTGACTTAGATTCCTACGCTTTGCTGCTGGGGGAAAATGGCAAACTAAAGAACTACAAAGAAGATGTAATTTATTACTCTCATTTGGAGTCACAAGACAAAACAGTTGTTCACTCCGGCGACAATCTCACGGGGGAGGGAGAAGGAGATGACGAACAAATATTGGTGAAACTGAGCTCTTTGTCAGCACAATATCACAAAATAATTTTGGGAGTTAATATTTACAATGGGAAAGAGAGAAAACAGCATTTTGGCTTGGTAGAAAATGCTTTTGTGAGGGCTGTAGATGCCGCCGGGAAAGAAATCGCTCGCTATCGCTTGTCAAATGACCCTTCTTATGAAGGAAAATTAAATATGTTGATGGGAGAAGTCTATCGAGAAGGCGGCGAGTGGAAATTTAAGGCTTTGGGAAATCCTTTGGCTGAAGATTTGAACGGTGTTGTCGGTTCGTTTATGCGGTGAGATCAAATTCGTTAAATTGAGTGAGGCTTGTAGGGGCGGGTTCACAACAATATTTGCCAATAATTGACAAACTAAATAAACCCGCCCCCACCCAACAAACAATTGCAATGCACATTTTTTGCATAATTGTAGGGGCGGGTTCAACAACAATATTAGCCAATAATTGATGATTTAAATAAACCCGCCCCCGCCCAACGGTAAATCGCAATGAACATTTTTCGTATTCGATCGAACTCTAGGTTGATGTAGGTTATTTGTGGGTGGGGGCGGGTTTATATAGGTGGTTTGTGGGAATTAAATGTTATTGGTGAACCCGCCCCTACAAGATTTTACGAATCTTTAACTGGCCGCATTGTCGGGAACATCACCGCATCGCGGATGCTTTGAGTATTAGTTAAAAGCATCACCAATCTGTCTACGCCGATGCCCATTCCCGCACAGTTAGGCATTCCCAAAGATAGCGCTTGAATAAAGTCTTCATCCATTGGATGCGCTTCGTCATCGCCGGCATTTTTCTGCGCCAACTGTTCCTCAAACCGCTTTCTTTGCTCTTTCGGATCGTTCAATTCTGAAAATCCGTTCGAGTATTCGGTACCGTTGATAAATAGCTCGAAACGTTCTACAAATCCCGGCTTGCTGCGATGTCCTTTTGCTAAGGGACTGACTTCAACAGGGTAGTCGATGATAAATGTAGGTTGAATTAGTTTGGGAACAACTAATTTGTCAAAAACTGCGTACAGCACATAGCCTAGACTCTGTTGTTCTAACTTAGACAGGTGCAGTTCGAGTTTGCTTGCAGATTCGATCGCACTTTCCAAGTCCAAACTGTCAAAATCCAGCCCAAACTCGTCTCTGACAGCTTCTACCATCGTTTTCACTTGCCAGTGTTTGCCGCTGAAACCGGGATATTTTTCGCTGTAGTCGAACTTGCGTTCTAAACTAATAGTTTCTCCCTGATTTTCAATTTCCTTGACATCCCCAAATACCGCCGCCGCTGCGAAACATATCACGTCTTCGACAACTCCTAAAATGTCGAAAACATCAGCATAAGCTTGGTAAACTTCTAAAGAGGTAAACTCTGGATTGTGGGTGCTGTCAATTCCCTCATTTCTAAATGCTTTCCCTAGTTCAAATACTCGCTCGAAACCGCCGCAAATTGCTCTTTTTAAGAATAATTCTGGAGCCACTCGCAAATACAAATCCACTTCCAAAGCATTATGGTGAGTGATGAAGGGCTTAGCAGCAGCACCGCCGTAAATAGCTTGCAGTGTCGGCGTTTCTATTTCGTAAAAATTTGCTTGCCACAGATAGGAACGGATGCTTTGGACGATGCGGCTGCGCAGCATAAAACGGTTGAGCGCATCTTGGTTGCTTGCCAAATCCATTTCGCGGTGACGGCGGCAAACTTCAGGGTCGTTAATTCCATAATAAGAATCGGGAAATTGAATGGTAGCTTTTGATAAAAGCTTTAATTCCCTCACTAAAATAGAAAGTTCTCCCCTGGGGGTGCGGCAGCCGATACCTTCGACGCCGACAAAATCGCCGACATCGAGCAATTTTTTAATTTGTTCAAAGCTCAAACCAACTTCGCCGGTGACGATTGCTTTCTCGATTTTGAGTTGAATTTTGTCTGTGGCGTCTTTTAAATCGATGAAACCAATTTTGCCGCTGTCTCGCTTGGAAGTGATGCGGCCGGCTAATCGCAGGGAAATTTCTTCGGGGTCACTTTCTCCGTTTGCGAGTTCTTTTCCCGGCTGACTAAATATTTCGCGAACTTGTTGGGCTGTGTGCGATCGCGCGTAGGATTGACTGGGATACGGTTCTATGCCTTGCGATCGCAGTTCGTCTACTTTTTGACTGCGGACTTCGGCTTCACTGAGAGTCATTAGTTATTGCCTGATTAAAATTACAAATATCTGACATCTTGCACTATTCTGGCGATCGTGCGATCGGGTGGGCTAGAAGAGCTCAACCCTACTCCCCACAAGAAAATTCACTCTTTGTGGAACAGGCATCTTGCCTGTTCGCGACAAAGCTGCAAGATGTCAGAAACACCAAACTCTATCATAACTGGGTGGCTTTGAGAGCCAATTTGCCAAATAATAAGTTACACCCTCTCGTACCCCGATCGCACAGAGCCGCACTCGCCCCAGAAATATCTCCGATAACAATTTACGATCGACTGCACAAAGCGGTCGAAACATTAAAAAATTCATGCCAGTTTCAAAAAAAATGCAACTGTAGGCCCGTGCCCCAAACCCATATCCAGTAAACCATGCCCAATCTAAAATCTAAAATCTAAAATCTAAAATGATATAAGTTGTCTGTCGATCGCAACAGGTGAGATGATATGTAGTGCAGCCTCACGGCAGTTCCATAGAAACTGAACAGCAGAAATGCGAGCGATCGAACTCGGCTCATCGCACCTCTGTCAGAATCGACCACACACACTCTCTCTTAACGTATAAAAACCAGAATTATGGCTGTTGCAACCCAATCACTCGAAGAACTCTGCATCAACTCTATCCGCTTTTTGGCCATCGATGCGGTAGAAAAAGCAAAATCAGGACACCCGGGACTGCCGATGGGCGCTGCCCCTATGGCCTTTGTGCTGTGGGATCGGTTCATGCGGTTCAACCCCAAAAACCCCAAGTGGTTTAATCGCGATCGCTTCGTCCTCTCAGCCGGCCACGGCTGTATGCTACAGTACGCCCTCATGTACTTGACCGGCTACGATAGCGTCACCCTCGACGACATCAAACAATTTCGTCAGTGGGAATCCAAAACCCCCGGACACCCCGAAAACTTCGTCACCGAAGGCGTAGAAGTTACCACCGGCCCCCTCGGACAAGGAATTGCTAATGCCGTCGGTTTGGCAATGGCAGAAGCTCACCTCGCGGCTAAGTTTAACAAGCCCGACCACAAAATTGTTGACCACTACACCTATGTCATCATGGGTGACGGCTGCCACATGGAAGGCGTTTCTGGCGAAGCTTGTTCTTTGGCCGGACACCTCGGACTCGGCAAATTAATTGCCTTGTACGATGACAATCACATTTCTATTGAAGGCGACACCAGCTTGGCCTTTACTGAAGATGTGGGCAAGCGTTTTGAAGCTTACAACTGGCACGTTATTACAGTAGACAATACCGCTCTAGACGAAGATACTAACCTAGAAGCAGTTCACAAAGCTATTGAAGAAGCCAAAAAAGTCACGGACAAACCGTCCATGATTAAAGTCCGTACCATCATTGGTTACGGTTCTCCAAACAAGCGCAATTCTTACAGTGCTCACGGCGCTGCTTTGGGTAGCGATGAAGTGCAAGCAACTCGCGATTTCTTGAAGTGGGAACACGCACCGTTTGAGATTCCTGATGATGCTTTGTCACACTTCCGCAAAGCAGTCGAACGTGGCGCTCAATCTGAGCAAGAATGGCACAAAGCTTTTGAGGCTTATAAAGCAGCATATCCTGCAGAAGCAGCAGAATACGAGCGCAGGGTTGCCGGCAAACTTCCTGAAGGTTGGGATAAAGTTTTGCCGACATACAAGGCAGAAGATAAGGCCGATTCGACTCGGAATCATTCTGGAAAATGTTTGAATGCTTTGGCAAGTGTGTTACCTGAACTGATCGGCGGTTCCGCTGACTTGGCATCTTCTAACATGACTTTGCTCAAGGGTGAAAAAGACTTCCAAAAAGGTCAGTACGAAGGTCGTAACCTGCGGTTTGGCGTGCGGGAACACGGCATGGGCGCGATCGCCAACGGTATGCTGTTGCACGGCGGTTTAATTCCTTACTGCGCCACTTTCTTGGTATTTGCTGACTATATGCGGGGCGCAATTCGCCTCTCTGCACTCTCGGAAGCTGGAGTTATTTACGTAATGACTCACGACTCCGTAGCCTTGGGCGAAGATGGCCCGACTCACCAACCAGTTGAAACTCTCGCTTCTCTGCGCGCAATTCCCGATTTGTTGGTAATGCGCCCTGCGGATGGTAATGAAACATCCGGCGCTTACAAGGTGGCAGTTGAAAGCCGCACCCGCCCAACTTTAATGGCTTTGTCTCGCCAAAACCTGCCCAATTTGGCTGGAAGTTCGATCGAAGGAACGGCTAAAGGCGCTTACATTTTGTCCGACGACGGCGGCACTCCCGACATCATTTTAATCGGCACCGGCGGCGAAACATACCTCTGCGTTGATGCCGCTGAAAAATTGCGCGCTGCCGGTAATAAAGTGCGGGTAGTTTCGATGCCTTGCTGGGAATTGTTCGACTTACAAGATGCGGCTTACCGCGAATCGGTACTGCCGAAAGCTGTTACTAAACGGTTGGCAGTTGAAGCAGCTTCTAGCTTCGGCTGGGGACGTTATTTGGGTGCTGAAGGCGATAGCGTCAGTATTGACAGATTCGGCGCTTCTGCACCAGGCCCAGTTGCTTTAGAAAAGTTTGGCTACACCGTTGATAATGTGGTAGCTAAGGCTCAGGCGCTGTTGGGCTAATAGCAGCAGCATAATTTTTGGTGGGGCGGGCTTCGGGCTCGCCCCATTTTTTATACTATTAAACAAGTTTAAACAAGAACGCAACTGTAGACAAGCTCCAAATCCATACATAATCAGTTATTCCAATTATTTAATCTAAAACTTAAAATCTAAAATGTTATTAGTCATAGACGCACGCTTTCTGAGGAAACCCGGTTTTGCCAACGAGGCATCTACGAAGAAACCAGGTTTGTAGCCCCCCGTGCGTCCAGCACTGTATATTTCAGAAATTTGAGATAAGTTATAAGGATCGCGAATTAAATAATTTACACTCTTGAAAGTGGGGTGGGCGGGACGCCCGCCCTTTCTGGACGGGCGGGATGGGCCCATCCCACAAGAACATCACGCATTGTAAGTTATTTAATTCTCATTCCTAAGTTATTGGGTTAAATTTCCCATTACCCCTTCCCCATTCCCAATTCTATTTATGATTTGGAACTTTTTAAATAAGCTGTTATTCACCGGGCATTATATTCCTCAAGGCCACTGTTACCTTTGGCAGCGAGAGCTAGTCACGCTCCACATAGTGTCAGACTCTATAATTGCCCTGGCTTACTATTCAATACCGCTATCGCTAATTTATATTATCACTCAGGGAAAAGACTTGCCCTTTCGCAACATCTTTTGGCTGTTCGCAGCCTTTATTATCTCCTGTGGCACTACTCATATAATGGAAGTTTGGACGCTGTGGCATCCTGTTTATTGGGTTTCTGGCAGTCTGAAAATTATTACCGCCGCGATTTCTGCTTACACAGCTTTTTCATTAATTCCTTTAGTTCCCCAAGCATTAACTCTCGTCACTCCAACTCAATTAGGGATGCTCGCTCGAATACTGCAAAAAGAAATCATTGAACGCCGAAAAACAGAAGCTCGCTATCAAACTTTAACTGAAGCTTCGCCGGTAGGAATATTTTATGCAGACGCTTTAGGAGACTGCTTGTATGTCAACGAGCGCTGGTGTCAAATTTCGGGAATAGCCTGCGATAAAGCTTTGGGCAAAGGGTGGTGGCAAGCCATTCATCCAGACGACCGCCAGCGGGTTTTTGCTCAATGGTATAGCGCCGCGCAGGAGAAATTGCCGTTTAAATGTGAGTACCGCTTTCAAGGCATCAATCACGCTAAAATCAGTTGGGTCTTCAGTCAAGCTGTCGGTATAATCGGAGAAAATGGGGAGGTTAAAAGTTATGTTGGTACTATTACTGATATTACAGAACGCAAGCAGGTAGAAGAGGAAAATCGACTGCTCCATGAAACTCTGGAACATCGAGTTGCTGAGCGCATTGCTCAAATCGAAATTTCTCACCACTCATTGCCAGAAGAAATAGCCTACCGACAAAGAATTGCGATAACTTTGTTGGAATTGACGCAACTGCAAAATGCAATTCTTAACAGCGCTCACTACACAATTATTTCTACAGATCCCGACGGTACAATTAAAACATTTAATCGCGCAGCACAGAAACTTTTAGGCTATTCCCCCGAAGAAGTCGTGGGAAAAGTCACGCCAGCAATAATTCACGATCCTGTGGAGGTCGGTAAAAGAGCTGAAATTCTTTCTCAAGAATTGGGAGTAAAAATAGAGCCGGGAATAGAAGTTTTTGTTGCTTTGCCACGCCGGGGAATAGCTGACGAAAATGAATGGACTTACATTCGCAAAGACGGTTCGCGGTTTCCGGTGCAATTGTCGATGACTGCCTTATTCGATCCTGAAGGAAATATCACTGGTTTTTTGGGTATCGGTCAGGATATTAGCGATCGCAAACAAGCTGAAAAAGAGCTGCGCGACCTCACCGCAGCCATGCAAAATGCGATGGAAGGCATTTCGCGGCTAGATATTGAGGGACGCTACGTGAATGTTAACCGAGCTTACGCTCATAGATGCGGTTACGAACCAGAAGAAATGCTCGGCCTGCAATGGCAGCTCACCGTACATCCGGGCGATATTGAGATGATGCTCTCAGCTTATCAGGAAATGGTAATTTCTGGGAAAGTAGAAGTTGAAGCTAGAGGCGTCCGGAAAAATGGCTCGTTTTTTTACAAGCAATTAACGATGGTAAAAGCTTGGGACGCACAAGGAATATTTAACGGCCACCACTGTTTTATGAAAGATATCACCGAGCGCAAATTAACGGAAAGAGCTTTGCAGGAAAGCGAATTTAAGTACAGACAAATAGTTGAATTAGCAGAAGAAGGTATTTGGGTAATTGACAGCAATTCCCTCACGACTTACGTGAACCACGCAATGGCACGAATGCTCGGCTATAGCGAATTAGAAATGTTCGGGCGGTCGCTTTTTGATTTCATGGACGAAGCGGAACAACAACAAGCTCTCGCTCTTGTCGAGCGGCGCAAGCAAGGTATTGGTGAACAACACGAATTTAAATTCAAAAGCAAGGACGGCAAAGATATTTGGACTGATATGTCTACCAGTCCAGTCATGGACTCCCAGGGGAATCTGCTGTCTTGTTGCGCCTTGGTTTACAACATTACAGACCGCAAACAAGCAGAGCAGCAAATGCTGCAACTTACAGAAGATTTGAAGCGTTCCAACGAGGAATTAGAACAATTTGCTTATGTGGCTTCCCACGATTTGCAAGAACCGCTCCGAGCCGTTACCAGTTACACTCAATTGCTGGCCCAGCGCTATCAAGGAAATTTGGACGATCGCGCAGATAAATATATTAATTATATTGTCGATGGTGCCACCAGAATGCAACAGTTAATTAACGATTTGTTGGCGTATTCGCGTCTGGGAACGAGGGGCCACGAGTTTGAGGAGGCGGACTGCAACGCTGCTGTCGAGAAAAGTTTGTGCAATTTGCAAATTGCGATCGCCGAAAAAAAAGCTGCAATCACCTGCGAGGCGATGCCAACCGTGATGGCAGATGAATCTCAACTGGTGCAATTATTCCAAAATTTGATCGGCAACGGCATCAAATTTTGCCGCCAAGATATCCCGTTGATTCATATCGCTGCCCGCAGGCAAGAGAGCGAATGGCTGTTCAGCGTCCGCGATAACGGCATTGGCATCGATCCGCAGTATGCCGATCGCATTTTTATCATTTTTGCGCGCCTGCACTCCCGCCGCCAATATTCCGGTACTGGCATAGGTTTGGCGATGTGCAAGCGAATTGTTGAACGTCACGGAGGGCGCATCTGGGTGGAATCTCAGGAGGGCAAAGGAGCGACTTTTTACTTCACTATTCCTATAATTAATACCTGAAGCCTCAAAGTTCAATTTTTTTTTATAATCAAAAGGATACGGCGGTTATGAGCGATCGAAGCACTGTTAGACCCATAGAGATTCTGCTGATTGAGGATTCTCCCAGCGATGCCGATTTAGCAATAGAAGTGATCAATCAGGGTAAAATATTGAATAACTTGCATTTTGTAGAGGATGGAGTTGAAGCAATCAAGTTTTTGCGCAGAAAAGAACCCTATCTCAGCGTACCCCGTCCCGATTTGATTTTGCTGGATTTGCACCTGCCGAAAAAAAGCGGTGTTGAAGTGCTAGAAGAAATTAAAACTGACCCGAAGTTAAAATTAATTCCTGTAGTGATTCTCAGCACTTCAGCAGCTCCCGAAGATATTTTTAAGTCCTACTCGCTCCACGCCAACTGTTACATAACCAAGCCTGTTGACTTAGTACAATTTACTAAAGTAGTCAGGTTAATTGAAGAATTCTGGCTCGCAGTCGTCAAACTTCCTCTAAATTAAACGAACAGATACTTTGCTTATGAGCGCTCTCAAAAATTTTAACCTATGGAAATTCTGCCGGTGGATGATTTGCTCAGCGAGGCTGAATGGACTTTATAAAAGCTGGCGAAAAGCCAAAATTTAACAATTTGCCCAAGAGTAGAAGATAGGGTATCAGCAATGAATTTATAGAAGAAAGCAGGCTGGTATTTTCCTGTTCCCATCTCGATTTAATTCTGCTTGACTTGATTTGGTCTAAAAAAACGGTGGGTAAATATTAATCTAAATTAATTCAGCACCAAAGTTAAAAATGATTCCGGTGGTAATTATGACAACCTCAGCAGCCGATGAAGAGAGGCTCAAGTTTTATGCCCTGTCAGTCCGGTGCTACATTGCTAATCGTGTGGATTTTAGTCAAGTCGCTAAGTTGGTGATATGGATTGAGGATTGGTGGCTGGCGGTGGTGACAGTTCCCCAATAATAACTTTCAAGTTAAAAATGGTCATGGAAAGCAAAAAAGTTTAACCTGAGATTGGTAGAGTGAAAATTTTACAGCCAAAAATGTCAAAGTTATGTGGATTAAGATTCTGTTAGTAGAAGACAATCCGGCTGATGCTGATTTGCTTGCAGAACTGTTAGAAGTATCTGTGGGAGTCCAGTGGGAATTGGTGTCTGTTGAGTTCCTGCATGAGGCGATCGCACAACTGTGCAAACAATCCTTTGATGTAGTTTTGCTCGACCTTTCTTTGCCGGACAGCCGCGGTCTGGAAACCCTAACTCGCCTGCGAGAAGTTGCTCCGGATACGGCAATGGTGGTAATGACAGGCTTGGATGATGAGGCGATCGCGTTTGAATCAGTTCGCTTGGGAGCTCAAGACTATATTGTTAAAGGTCACATTACTACTCAATTATTAGTGCGGACGATCCGCTACGCGATCGAACGATCTCAAACATTTCAAATGCTTAGGGAAAGCGAGCGGCGCTTTCGGGCGATTTTTGACTCTTCGTTTCAGCTAACAAAACTGCTGACTCCCGAAGGAATCGTGCTGGAAGTGAACGAGACAGCCCTCGATTTTGCCGGATTGCGATCGGAGGATATTGTGGGCCGCCCGATTTGGGAAATGGCGGTTTGGGCCCAGTCGCTAGAGGTTTCCGAACAATTGCAATCCGCGATCGGCAAAGCAAGTCAGGGCGAGTTTTTCCGCAGCGAACTCGACTTGTTAGGCAAAAGCGGGCAAATTGTGACAGTTGATTTCTCACTAAAACCTGTTAAAAATGAGACAGGACAAGTTTTGCTGCTGATTGCTGAAGCCCGTGACATTAGCGATCGCAAACGAGCAGAAGCGGAAATTCTCAAAGCCCTCGCACGAGAAAAGGAACTTTCAGAACTGCGAGCTAAATTTGTCACAATGGTTTCTCACGAGTTCCGCACCCCCTTGACAACCATCCAATTTTCGGCTGGATTGCTGCAAGATTACAGTTCTCAGTGGCCTCAAGATAAAAAATCTACTCATTTTGTGCGGATTAAATTAGCAGTTAAACGCATGACAGAGTTACTAGAAGATATCCTCGTAATTGGCAAAATCGAAGCAAATACCTTGCATTTTCAACCGGTTTCCTTAAACCTAGAAAAATTTTGCCGTCAACTGGTAGAAGAGCAGCAGCTAAACGACAGCAACCAACACCAGATCGCTTTTCAACATGAAGGCGGCAACTGCGACGCTCAAATGGATGAAAAACTGCTGCAGCAAATGTTGGGAAACGTCCTCTCCAATGCCCTAAAATATTCTCCCGCCGCCAGTACAGTTTCCTTGCACCTCAAATGTCAAAACAAAGAAGCTGTTTTCCAAGTTCAAGACCGGGGCATCGGTATTCCTCAAGCCGATATAGAGCGGATCTTAGAAACTTTTTACCGAGCTACAAATGTCGGCACTATTTCGGGAACGGGTCTCGGTTTAGCAATTGTCAAAAGGGCTGTGGAGCTTCACGGCGGCAAACTAGCGATCGACAGTCAAGAAGGAAGAGGCACAACTTTCACTATTACCTTGCCTTTAATTTGCGAACCCCGTCAATAACAAGTGAATTATCAACTATATATCCGCAGGTTAACGCTCAATTAAGCCTCTCAAATACAAAATTATCAAGTGTATGAACTTGAAATTTTCTAACTAACTACTAACTACAAGGAGGTATCACCGTGGCTAAGATTTTGGTAATAGAAGATGAAGAATCGATTAGAGAAAATATTTTAGATTTGCTGGAAGCCGAAAATTTTGAAGGAATGGGAGCGATTAACGGCAAAGTCGGCATCAAATTGGCGATCGAACAAATCCCAGATTTAATTTTGTGCGACATGATGATGCCGGAAGTGGACGGTCACGGCGTCCTCAAAGCTTTACGAGCAGAACCCCTAACTACCACAATTCCGTTTATTTTCCTCACAGCCAAAGCCGACAAAATTGACGTTCGCACGGGCATGGAACTGGGAGCAGACGATTACATTACTAAACCTTGTACGCCGCAAGAATTGCTAAAAGCCATTGCTATTCGACTTGAAAAACAAAAAACAATTAGCAGGCAATCTCAAAAAACGCTAGACGAATTGCGCACTAATATTAGTATGTCGCTCCCCCACGAATTGCGGACTCCTTTGAATTCTATTCTGGGTTTTTCTGAGCTAATATTGTCAGAATATCAGGTTTTCGAGGAATCAGACATCTTAGAGATGATCGGTCAAATTCAAGATTCCGGTCATCGCTTGTATCGACTGATTCAGAACTTTTTGCTGTATGCAGAACTGGAGATAGCAGCCACAAATCCCCAACTGCTCGAGGAGATGCGCAACAGCCAATTTAGCTGCGTAAAATCTTTGCTGACTGAAAAAGCGCGGCAGCAAGCAAAACACGCGAATAGAACAGACGATTTACACTTAAACTTGCAAGATGCCTCCGTGGCTATTGATTCTGTCAGACTCACAAAAATTGTTGAGGAACTGCTGGACAATGCCTTCAAATTTTCTTTAGAAGGAACGCCAGTTTTCTTAAGCACTTTGGTGGAAAATCAGACTTTTATTCTGTCTGTCAAAGACCAAGGCCGCGGCATGACTGCCGATCAGATTGGACAGCTAGAAGCTTACAGGCAGTTCGATCGCAAACTTTACCAACAAGCAGGTTTGGGATTGGGCTTGGCCATCGTTCAACGCCTTGCAGAATTGCACGGAGGAGAATTTAAAATAGTAAGTTTGCCGCAGCAAGAAACCATAGTTTGCGTTTCCCTGCCTGTCTAAACAATGATTAGACCAGTGACCAAAAACAATGCAACTGTAGGCAAATTCCAAAGCGAGCATCTCATGTTTGTAAAAAAACTTCTTCTGGGTCTTTCCTTCTTCCTCTTTCCTTTTGCCTCCTGCCTCCTGCCTCAAAACTCAAAACTCCAATTTCTAGCTTGGCTGCTTTCATTGAAATGCTCCCAACTCCAAACCCTTCTGGAATAAGTCATTCCCACTTCTCAAATCTCAACTCTAAAATGGTATTATGCAGAAGCGATCGCTCCTTTGAGACACCGCTGCATATAAATTTGAGCTACCCGATCATTAGGGTTTATTTCCAAGCAGGCCGAAAACAATCTTATAGCTTCGCCAGAGTTGTCACTATTGTAGAGTACCAAAGCTTGCTCGAAGATTGTCTTTGTCTCTAACTTTTTCTGTCGTAACTCTGGCGGATCGGCCGCAAATACTTCATAAACTGTTACCATTCGCGATTTGCCTTTAACTGCTACGCGATCGATCAACCTCAAATCATAAATATCGTTTAACTGTATAAAAGTATTGTGAGTAATTAACATCGAAACTTCATACTCTTTCGTCAAAGTTTCCACGCGGGAGGCTAAGTTTACCGCATCGCTAATCACCGTGCTGTCCATCCGACTTTGGCCGCCAACCGTGCCTAACATCAAAGAACCCGTATTGATTCCTATGCCAATTTGCAGCGGCGGGCGATCGGGTCGATTGCGACTAATATTATACTCGTTAAGCTGTTCTAGCATAGCAATTCCCGCTTTCACAGCATCGTCCGCACTGCCATTAAACAGTGCCATAATCGCATCGCCAATGTATTTATCAATAAAACCAAAATTGTCAGTAATTGCCGGTTCCATCCGCGACAAATAACCATTAATAAATTTGAAATTTTCTTCAGGATTCATCGTTTCAGAAAGAGAAGTGAAATCGCGAATATCTGAAAACAGCACCGACATTTCTTTCTGTACCTGATCGCCTAATTTGACTTCCAGAATACTTTCATATCCCAGAAAGTGGAGAAATTCGTGCGGCACAAACCGCCCGTAAGCATCTGTTAATTTTTCTTCCGCTGCTAAAGCTTTTTCTAACTCGTCTGTGAATTGACGGCGCTCGGTTTCTACCTCTAGACGTTCCGTGATGTCTTGAAAAGCGGCGATCGCGTAAACGATGTTTTTCCGTTCGTCGTAGATTGGAGTCGCCCAAACCTCGATCGGCACAATCCGATCCGAGCCATGAATTTCTATATCGTCCATACGCACAAATTCTCCCCCCAACGCCCGAACAATCGGTTGCCGATCCCTCGGATACAATTGATTAGTTCCAGCGTCGTAAAAATGATAAGCTTCAGGAAATTTGTCAGTACCCACATCCGAAATTAAATCTTGGGCTAGTATCCTTTCGCCCCAAGAATTCATGTAAAAAAGCTTACCCTGACCATCTACAACAACTATTCCTACCGGCATTGCTTCCAGGAATTGAGTTAATCGGCTTTCGTTTTCTGACAGGGCCTCATTTAACTTTTCTTCTGCTGCCAAAGCTTTTTCTAAATCATTAGTAAACCTGATTCGTTCCACTTCCACCTGTCTTTGCAAACTAATATCCTTAGCAAAACCCTGATAGTAAAGGACTTCACCGTTAGCATCATAAACTGTGCGCGCATACTCAGAAATCCAGATAATGCTGCCATCTCGACAGTAAACCTGAGACTCAAACTCACACAGAGTACCGTGCTGTTTCATCAGCGCCAGAAACTCTTGACGGCGGTTCGGTTCCACGTACAATTGCTGCTGAATATCATTAATACTTTCTATCAATTCTGACGCGGAATCGTAGCCGTAAATTTCTGCCAGAGCAGGATTCGCACTGATAAAATGTCCGTCCGGCGTCGTCTGAAAAATACCTTCTAGAGCATTTTCAAATATCCCGCGATACTTCTCTTCAGCTTGAATTAGCGCCACTTCAGCTTGTTTGCGTTCAGTTATGTCAGTAAAAGCAATAATCGCATAGGAAATGTCGCCTGTAGAATCATAAATTGGAGTAGCCCAACTCTCTACAGGAATAATCTTATTAGCTGTACGAATTTCTACATCCTCAGTCCGCACATTTTCGCCCCGAAGCGCCCGCATAATTGGCAATTCTTCCACCGGACATCTCTGATTAGTTCCCGCTTTATAAAATTGATAAATTGCTGCTTTTTGCTCAGAATTAATATGCGGCACAGTGCCTTTGCCAAATACCTCCCGCGCCTTCTGATTTGCGTAAAAAGATTGACCGTTTGCATCAAGCACGCACACCCCTAACGGCATAGCTTCCAGGTATTGCGTCAACCGACTTTCGTTTTCGTGGAGTTGGGCAATCAGCATTGCCTGCTTGCGGTTTAATTTTACCAACTCCTGATTCATCTGCTGAAGTTCTATTTGTTTTTCAGCTAATTGTTTATCTTGAAAGTATCTGTATATTGCTTCAGTAACAGTTAATTTTAAGTCATCACATTGCCAAGGTTTAGGTATGTATCGGTACAATTTAGCATAGTTAATAGCATTGGCTACCGCCTCCAAATCTGCCTGCCCGGTCAGCATAATCTTGAGAGAGTTAGGTGAGATACCGTGAACGCTCCTTAATAGCTCGTCTCCTTTCATATTAGGCATGATATGATCGGAAATAACCAAAGGAACTTCATAATCTTCAGCTAAAAGTTCTAACAGCAACTCTAAAGCTTCTTCGCCACTTTGGGCAGTTTCAATTAAATATTTTTCTTCAAATGCTTTTAGCAGGTCTATTTCCAGACTATCGAGTATAGTCTGCTCATCATCGACACAAATAATGACTGGTTTTTTCATAAATTTGCTAGACCAGACTTGATGGCTTCAATTAATTCTTGATTGTGCCAAGGTTTTGGTATTAAAGCATGAAGATTTGCTTGAATTTTTGTTTTTTCGATTGCTTGTTTGTCTGCTTGCCCAGTCAGCATCACTGTCACAATTTGCGGATATTTTTGATGAATTTTAATCAGCAGTTCATCTCCTTTCATCCCGGGCATCAACCAATCAGAGACAATCACTAAAATATTAACCTCTGCGTCACATAGCTCTTCAATAATCTCTAGGGCTTCGGCAGCACTTTCAGCAAATTCCCAAAGATATGTACCGTTAAATGCCTGTTGCAGTTCAATTTCCAGACTTTCCAACACCGCTACTTCATCGTCAACACACAAAATTGCTGGTTTAGACATCGCTAGTTTCCTTCTTTAGTGTGGCAGGGTCAACCTCTATGGGTAAGCACACCGTTTTCCAAATTCTACATTCTGCGCGGTTAGACTGCAAATTTTTAGACTCAGACTTCAGTCTCCGGCGCTTTACCTACTCAGTTAAATTAATCGGCAAAGACACTGTAAATGCAGTTTTACCGGGCACAGACTCCACATCAACTTTACCCTGATGTTTTTCAATTATTTTTTTGACAATATCCAATCCCAATCCGCTGCCTTCTCCCGCAGGTTTCGTAGTAAAAAACGGCTCAAAAATTTTCATAAAAATCTCCGGTGGAATTCCCTTACCGCTGTCAGTAAATTTTACCATAATGGTGGTATCTTGCTGTACCGCGTCAATTGTTAAAGTTCCTTGATTGTCCATCGCTTGTAAGGCATTGTGAATTAAATTTGTCCAAACTTGATTTAGTTCGTCGGGATAACACAGTACCGCAGGCAATTGAGATTGATAGTTTCTGACTACTTCCACACCCTGCTTGATCTGGTTCTGATAAAGAGTTAATACAGTTTCAATTCCCTCGGTAATATTTACCTGTATTTTTTCCCCTTTTACATCGTAACGCGCATAATTTTTCAGGGCAAAGACGACCTTTGCAGCGCGTTCAGTAGCGGTAGCGATAGTTCGCGCGCTTCTGTGAATGCTAGCAAATTGGTAGGCTGTTTTTATAATATTTTGGCTGTCTGGGTCATTGAGCAACGGCAAGAATTCTTGCAGATTTCCTTGCAATCCGATATTTACTAAAATGCTAGCAAGGCTCTCAGCATTGTCAATCCCTTGCGACTCTAGTTGCTGCTTGACGCCTTTTTTAAATTCCCGTTTTTCTCGGGTAGATAAAGAGTAATTTTGTTGACTAGAACTGTACATCAAACGCAAGAAATCTTGCTGGCGTTCTGCTGACAGTTCTTTAAAAAAAACTGGCAAACTTTCGAGATTATTATCCAAAAAGCTGGTAATATTTCCAATAGACGATCGAATCGCCCCCAGCGGCGTATTAATTTCGTGAGCAATGCCCGCAATCAGTTGCCCTAAAGCGGCCATTTTTTCCGATTGAACTAATTGATTCTGAGTAGCTTGCAGTTGCTCTAAAGTGAGGGTCAGTTCATCGTTTTTTTGTTGGAGCTTTTTTTGCAACTGGCACATTGCTAAATGAGTTTCTACCCTAACTAGAACCTCTTCCACCTGAAAGGGCTTGGTAATATAATCTACCCCGCCCACAGCAAAAGCTTTGACCTTATCTAGTACGTCATTGATCGCGCTAATAAAAATTACCGGAATGTTGCGAGTGCGTTCATCAGCTTTGATTTTTTCGCAAACTTCGTACCCGTTCATTTCGGGCATCATAATATCCAGCAAAATCAAATCGGGAGGCATACCTTTTGCCGCCGAAAGTGCTAACTCCCCGCTAGGTACGGGGCGGACTTTATAGCCCTTGCCATTCAAAATTCCGGCTAGCAGCCGCAAATTAGCTGGGGTGTCGTCAACTACTAAAATATTACCGCGATCGGTGCTGAGAAGGTCATTATTCATTTGATATTGTTTGAGATATTAACTTTAAAACTTTGTCGTACTCGAAATTTTCTATACAATTCGCGATCGCACCTGCCGTTACTGCATCCTTTAATAGAATTTGCTCGATCGATCTATCAATTACATCCATATCTGCATTCAGTATCGCCAGCCTTAAATCAGCTATCAGCGACTCAGGCAATTTCACGAAATCAGCCGCAGTCATTGCCCGATCGCCCTCTTTGATTGCCGATAAATTAGCTTGACCCGGATCTTCATAAATATAGCGCACTCCGATATGTTTGTGCATAGCATCAAAAATATCGGCTTCCCGGAAAGGTTTCCGCATAAAAGCATCGCAGCCCGCCGATAAAATAACTGCCCGTTCTTCCTCCAAAACGCTCGCAGTCAGCGCAATAATCGCAGTAGCTTGACCTTTAATAGTGCTTTTAATGTATTGCGTCGCTTCGTACCCGTCCATCACGGGCATTCTCATGTCCATCCAAATTAAATGCGGTTCCCAACTGTCCCAAATCTCAATAGCTTCTTGACCGTTAGTAGCTTCTTTCAGTTCAAAACCCAGAGGATGGAGGATTTTAATTAACAGTTGGCGGTTGAGCGGTTTATCGTCTACTATCAAAATGCGATAGGTGTGTTGCTTGGGAACCAGGGCAATAACATTCCGGCTCGGTTTTGGGCTTTCAATATCAGCCGCATCGACCGCAACAACTTGAATGTCAAACTTAAAATTAGTTCCCTTACCAACAGTAGAACAGACACTCATTTCGCCACCCATTAATTCCACAAATTTGCGACTGATTGGCAATCCCAAGCCTGTACCTTCTTGCGAATCTTTGCCTGTCTTGGTTTGCACGAAAGCTTCAAAAAGATAGTCTAATTCATTGGTAGCAATACCGGGGCCAGTATCTTCTACTTCAAAATGCACGAAGAAGGAATAGGCCGAAGCTGCCTCGTCATTAGGGGTGGCAAAAATCGCGTTTTTAGATTGACTTAATAGGGATACTTTCCGATTATTACTTGCAGTAACTTCTGTATTTGTTAATTTTTCAGACAAATAAACTCTGTCCCCTTCTACCTGCTGATTTCTGCCTGCTGAGTGCTTACTAACTCTGACCGAAACACCGCCCTCACTGGTAAATTTAAGAGCGTTATTTAGCAGATTAATTAAAATTTGCCGCAACTTTAAATCGTCTATCTCTACGTATTGTGGCACGTCTGGACTGCGGTCAAAAACTAACTGCAAGTGCTTGTCATCTGCTTTGAGTAGAAACATATCTTCCAAGTCGTTTAGCAGGCGATAGAGGTCGATTTTATGGGGATTGAGGGTGGTGCGCCCCGATTCAATTTTAGATAAATCTAGTACGTTATTAATCAGGGTGAGGAGGTGTTCTCCGCTGCTGCTAATTATGCTAATATTTTCTTGATGTTCTGGGGATAGAGTTTGGCTGCGAGTCATCAGTTGGGAAAACCCGAGAATTGCATTGAGAGGCGATCGCAATTCGTGGCTCATGTTAGCAAGAAAGGTGCTTTTAGTTTGATTCGCTACTTCCGCTTTGTCTTTAGCTACAGCCAATTCTGCCGTCCGCTCTTGCACTCGCTGTTCTAAAGTTTCAAAAGATTGTTGCAGTTGTTGAGCCATGCTGTTAAATGACTTGGCTAATTCCCCCAATTCATCCGAGCGTTCGCTTTCTACTATTTTGTCCCATTCACCTTTAGCAATATTTTTGGCTGCTGCATTTAAGCTCAAAATAGGATTTGTCACCCACCGAGAAGTCAGAATGCCGATCGCCACAGCTACTCCTAAAGCTGCAAAACAAAGCAAAACCGCTGTGCGGGTATTGGCATCGATTTCTTTGGTGAAATCTGCTTCGGGAACAACTACGACAATCAGCCAGTCTAAACCTTTGCCGTCTTGGAACGGCAAGACTTTTAAAAATTGTCGCTTCCCATCTATTTCAAATTTCAATAACTCAGAATTTTTAATTTGGTTGAATTGGTGAAAATGTGCATTCAAATATTTAGCTGTTGCTTGAGTAAAAGGGTTGCTGCTTTCTTCCACTTTAAACAATTGTTTTTCATTACCTTTGGTGCGAAAGGGTTTTTCGGTGGTGGAAGTTGCTAACAAAGTACCCTGGCGATCGATAATAAATGTTTGACCGGATTTACCAACTTTGAGACTGTTGAGAAATCTCCCAAGATGGTCGAGACGCAAGGCAGCAGATAATACTCCTTCTAGCTGATTTTTTTCGCTGTATGCGGGTTGGAGAGCGCTGATAATTAATGTCGGTTCTAGTAAGGAAACATAAACCGAACTCCAAGTGGGTTTGCCTGCTTTTACTGCACTTTTGTACGCAGGATGCTGTCGGTTATTAAAGTTTTTGACAATGGTGGCAACTGTAGTACGATCGCCTCGCTCGTTTGTATTGTAAGAATAAAAATTTAACCCAGTAGATTTCTCTATCACATTCATCGTTCGGGAGCCGTTAGACATTTGTTCACCGGATCGATAATCTCCCTTCTCGTTGCTAACGGAGGTATAATTGATATAGGGATATAATTGTACTTGCCGCCAAAGATATTTCTCCCAAGCTGATAAGTTGTCCATCTTTAACAACCCGAGCTTGACAGCATCCAGCTTGGTTTGATTGATTTGATGGGGAGTGGTCAGGTAAACTTGCAGGTTTTGCTCGACACGCAAACTCACCTCGCTCATTAACTGACTGGCAAGGTTATTAACTGCTGTTTGTCCGTTTCTAAAAGACAGATATCCTACGAGTCCCACGGCTCCCACGATTTGCAGTACAAATGGAACTATGAGAACAGTTCGCAGCGGTAATTTGTCTGACATTTTAGAAACCATAAGATTCAGAGGTTTGGTGAACTCAGCCTAGAATCGTCCTTGCAGAGCCAGTCCTAACAGTAGCGCCATTTGCTGCCGACTAGCTAGAGGGAATTCAGGGGGGCTGTATTAGCCGTGGTAGATGCTCAACCCCGATCGAATGTGAACCTAATTTTTGCTATATTAAAGGCTGTTATTTTACCCCATTGTCGTATTATTTTGATAATTTAGGTAGAATTTTTAGTCCCGGGCTTCGAGAACTACCTAATAAACGCGATCGCGCGGGCGAGTTCAACCCCGGTAGGCCAAGCGATTTGGAGGCAGGCCAGGAAATTTGCGATCGGCACTCGCCATTTTCCGCAAGACGTGTTATACTCTGAAAAGTTGAGGGCACGTAGCTCAGTGGATAGAGCATCAGGTTCCGGTCCTGAGGGTCGGGGGTTCAAATCCCTCCGTGCTCATTTTATATTTGTTTTGCGCGACAAGGGTTTCAGGTTAATTCTATTACCTAGCGTCCTATTTTCCGCTCAAATTTCGCTCCCATCTGTTCCAAGTATCTCCAAAACCAGCTCCATGTCTGCCAAGTTTGCCCCGGACTTTTTGCGCCGCGCTTTCAACATTCCTGGGGTTTTCGTCGGAATCAAACTTTTGAGCTTTTCCTGTTTTCCCATAGTTTTTCAAGCTTCCTTTAACCGCTCAAGCTGAATAAAAGCCTCTGCCATCCGCTCGTGCTCAGCATCTTGCATTTCCTGCAACGGCTTCAGCAAAATCCCTTGCGTGTCGCTGTCGGTACTGGGGTGGCAGATGTCAGCTTTTGTGTTTAATGAGATACGCTTGGGCATTGGGCATCGCTCGGATTGCAGCTCACTTCCTTAATAACTGCTATAACAGTCACAAAATCACTAACTGGGAAAAATTCCGTGTTATTTTGTGCAAAAAAATCAAAAATTTGGGTTGAGTAGCGTCACCCAACCTACTTTTAATCAAGAATCACTGCTAACTCAAATATCTTCATCCTCTTCACCTTGCACCCCCTGGAGAATCCGCGATAGCTCACTCTTCTCATTAACCGTAATCCGAGTGGGAGAACCGCTGATAATCCGTTCGTAACCGCGGAACGAATCTTTAATTTGCGGCCCTCTTTCAGTAATCGTGTATTCCCGAATTCCTTTGTCGTGCCACGAACCGCGCATCTTAAACACATTAATTGCCCGCGACATTTCGCCTCGAATCTCGACATATTGAAGCATGATAATCGTGTCAGTAATCGTAGAAATATGCGAGTCCGTAATCGAATGAGAACCCATAAACTGGTCGCTTGTATTCGTGAAAAAGCCGGTTATTTCTTCCTGCTTCGCAAAACCCGTTACTCCGATCACAAATTGCCTGAAAGCATTATTGCTGACACCCCTAGCTAAAGCCGACAGCGAGTCTATTGCAATTCGAGAAGGTTTGAACTCAGCAATTTCTGATTTAATCGTCTGCAAGTGGTCTTCCAAACCCGCAGATTCCGGGTAAGTACACAGCAGCTTCAGCATTCCTTTCTGTTCCATTTCCTCAAAATCAATGCCCCAAGAATAAGCATTGCGGAACAACTGAGCTCGCGACTCTTCATAGGCAAACAGCAGCGCCCGATTGCCGTTCATACAAGCATTCTGCAAGAACTTGCTCACCAACAGCGTTTTGCCGGTTCCCGTCGCACCCGTAGCCAAAATAATCGAGTCTTTAAAGAAACCGCCACCGCACATCTCGTCGAGAGTTTTATCGCCGGAAGAAACCCGCACGTTAGAAGACTTTTGAGTTAATCGCATCGCCCCCAAGGGGAAAATATTAATTCCCTCATTAGTCATAGTAAAAGGATATTCGCCCTTCATGTGAGTTGTACCCCGCAACTTCAAAATTTCCATGGTGCGGCGGCGGCGTTCCCCTTCCAAAACGTTCCGAACAATCACTACATTATCCGACACAAACTCTTCCACCCCAAACCGCGCCACCGGGCCGTATTCTTCAAGCCGTTCGGTAGTCATAACTGTAGTTGCTCCTACTTGTTTGAGGCGCGCAACTAAGCGAAAAATTTCTCGGCGTACTACCGATGCAGCGTCGTACTGCTGAAATACGGCCGTCACGGAATCTATAGAAACGCGCTTGGCTTTGTACTTGCGAATTGCGTACTGAATCCGCTCGATTAAGGCAGATAAATCAAAATTTCCCACGATGTCCTGACCTTCGGGATCGGGGGAAGCGTCCAAAATAAATAGCTTGCCTTCCTCGATCAACTGTGCCAAATCCCAACCGAAACTGCAAGCATTTTTAATAATATCTGTTGGAGATTCTTCAAAAGTTACGAGCACTCCAGGTTCGTCAAAATGGGTGATTCCGTTATAGATAAATTGTACTGCAAATAAAGTTTTTCCGGTTCCTGAGGTGCCGCTGACGAGCGTGGTTCTGCCGATTGGCATTCCGCCGTGACTGATGTCGTCGAAACCCTCAATCATCGTGCGAATTTTTTGAACTCCTGCCGTTACCAATTTTTCTGGTTGCACCGTTTGACTAATTTCATTCATGTCGATTTTTGTCAACCCTCAGTATTCTTTAGTTGTCACTCATTAACCGCAGCTCATGAGTCTTTGTACCCAGCTTTTAGTTTGGACTCTTGCTCAATAACTCATGACTGCTGACTGCTGACTAATGACTGTCATCTGATTATCTTATGAATTTAGGTCTTCTTCGCGAAGTTCTTCATAGAGCAAGTCTAATCCTATCAGAACTTTCTCGCGATCGGACAAATCGCCAATAATTTTTCGCACCGGCGGCGGCAGGATTTTGGCCAGCGTCGGGGTTGCCAATATTTTGTCCTCTTCTGCTAGCTGAGGATTTTTGAGAACGTCTATGACTTTCAGTGCGTAGACTCCTTGAAATTCTTGTTCTAGGATGTCCTTTAGGGTTTTCAAAGCTCGCACTGAGTTGGGAGTATTTCCCGCAACATACAGCTTCAGAACGTAGGTTTTCTTCAGAGCACTCATGAACTTGTTTAAAGATTGAGTATTAGTTGTCAGATGTTAGTTGTAGTTGTTATTTGTCTTAAATCCGCTGTTCTTTGTTATTTTATAATAATTTCAGCCTCGCGATGCCGCTGCCGAATGTCTTCTCCTTTCTTCTTTGTTAAATTTTATCTTCTACCTTCTTTTTTCTTAAATTCTGCAGAATCGCTTCTACCTTTTACCTTGAGATGCCTCTTTCGGAATCGATCGCCTGTACATCTCGCACATATGAGCGATCGCGTCAATTAGGGTCAAGCGGTAGTCGAGCAATATTTCCTCGCTGCGCCCTTCTAATTTTAGCTGTTTGGCGAACTCGTCCATCAATTCCATGTGAATTTCCACAATTTGAGTCACAGGCACATCAGCAAAAAAAGCCAAATTCACAAATTCATCTATTTGATTGTTGACCGCAGGATCTTGAGAAAAATAATTCAAAACGATTTCGCGATAGCTGGACTTCAGTTGCTCCAAAAACTTTTGCTTCTCTGGCCCTGACAGATTTCGCAAAAAAATCTGGGAATTTCTTTTATAATACACACCTAAGTATCCTAATCGCTCCCGTAATTTTTCCGCAAGTCGGCGCTGTTGTCGGCTTAGCAAACTTTGAGCAGTCAATTGGGTCGTGGCATCGACCATTGCCGATGGGTTATCGACAGGAACCGGAGTTGAAAGTTTCAAAAATTGTGCGATCGCCCGATCGATAGCCGCAGCTATTTCGCTCGATCGAGCGATTGCTAGTTGCACCTCAGCAGGGTGGTAAAAAAAAGCACAGCTTTGCTCTCTTCTGTTCTCGGCGGTACTGGCTGCTGCCTCAAAACCATCTGAACCTGGTGCAATCGGCCTTCCATCCTCCCCCGCCTGGGGCGAAAAAATCACCGCAGGCAAAAAGAGCGATCGTTCTTGCAGCTTGCTCAGAAGCGATCGCAGATCCCCATTGTCCTCAAAAACCAAACAATCAAGGTGGTAATTTTGCTTCAGGAATCCCAAAAACTCCACCGCCGACTTAATGTGCGTTAAAGCATAGCGTTCGCCCTTCAAAAGCTCGATCGCAGACCCTGCGATATCATCAGAGCGGACAAAAATACCAATAGAAAGTTGCGGAAGCAAAGCTGTAGGTGAACCACCTAAGTTGCCCGAAAGTGCTGGATCGCTCAGAGTTGATATCTCCTTTACAAAAAACTTAACATTTTCACAATCATCTCAACATTTATTTTAACCAATCTTAACCGCAAAATAGGCTATAAGCTTGTAGCACAGTAATAATCAAAGTGTACTTCTTGGTTTTTGTGTCAAGCACCCTGAGCGTGATTTCTGCAATTAAGCTTAAGCCTTAGAATACTTGCTAGTCGCCTCAAATCAGGTGCAGGCATCGAACTGGTAAGTTTCGCTGCCGATCCCGGGCCCTTGAGCCAACTGATATAAAACAAATAAGATATAAAAATTCGCAGCTACATTGGGTATCAAAAATATTACTGCTATAGATAGCAGACTCTCAGGTTTGTTATGTCAACCACCAGCCCCAGTCTCAAAAATTTTATCGAGCTAGTGCCGCTTTGCCGACTGACGGCGGCGCTAGAATCACTGCGGTCAATTTTCAGCTCCTGCAACTGCGATCGAGTCGCAATAGTCAACGAACAGCTACAGCCCCTGGGATTAGTTTACCTCCGCAGCCTTTGGGCCCGCGCGGCCGATCGAACAAACGACGGGCAGGAACCTTTGTCAGAAAGCCCGATCGCGATCGAAGCAATCAGGGCAGTACCCGCGGCGCTGAGCGTCAGCGAATTCTGGCAGTACCTGCAAACAGAGGGACTGAACACCCCAGCCCGGCCAAACAACGAAACCGCCGGGATTTCATCAAACAGCCCGATCGCCCTCACAGATGCCAGCGGTCAATTTTTAGGAATGCTAGACAGCCTGAGCCTGCTGCAATTCGCCGCACTCAACAGCAGCTCGACCGGCAGCCTCACAGACCAGGCAACAGCCGTCAAAGAAATAGAATTAAGGTCGGTTTCCGAAGCCATCGCCACGGCCCTAGACGCTCAAGTGCGCTTTCTAGAAGCAGGATTGAAACCTTCGGAAAACCTCAACTCCCTAGTCCAACTGTTGGAAAAACTGCCCCTGCCCCTGAGATTGCAAACCCCTACCGCACAAATAGTCAGCCAAAACGCAGCGTGGCGGATTTTGCTGGGAGCAGGCCCAGAACCAGTTCCAGAACCAGCAGCAAATTTGGGCAAACACTCGCCCCGCAAACCTAGCCATTTAACAAGCGAATACAAGAGCGTGCAGTTAGAGGCCATCACCAAAGAATGCAGGAGCCTAGTAGGAGCACGTAGTTCGGGCGATTCCCTGCGGGATAGCTTCGCCGCGCGTGATTCAACAGCAGCCACCAGTTGCCCGCTGCCCTTGTACGCCGCCGCCTCTCCCTCAACCTTAACCGCTCCAGCTTGGTGCCCCACCGCCGGCAAACCAGATACCTATATTTGCGACTGCCCCGTACAACAAGGCCAAGAACGGATCTGGCAATTTGTCAAACAACCGCTCTCAGAGCAGCTAATTTTAGTAATGGGACAAGATGTCACCGAAGAACATTTAGTCGCCAAAGAACTAGCAGCGAAAAACGCAGATTTAATCCACCTCAACCGACTCAAAGACGAATTTTTATCCTGCATCAGCCACGAACTAAAAACCCCGCTCACCGCCGTCCTCGGTTTGTCCAGCCTCCTCAAAGATAAATTGATCGGAGAACTCAACGACCGCCAAACACGCTACGCCAAACTAATCCATAAAAGCGGGCGGCACTTGATGACAATAGTTAACGACATTTTAGACTTGACCCGGATGGAAACCGGGCAGCTAGAACTAATTCCCGAAGCAGTCGAAATAGCATCAACCTGCCAAAGAGCCTTTGAACAAGCAAAACAACTGCAACAGCAAGAAGAAAAAAACCCTCCCACCCCGAGCAAAACGGACGGTACAGCAAACGCAGAACCCTCGGCCCAAATAGAATTTACACTCGAAATAGAACCGGGACTGAGCCAATTAATTGCCGACGAACTGCGGCTGCGGCAAATGCTGGTTAACCTCCTTTCCAATGCCCTAAAATTCACCGAACTCGGCGGCAAAATCGGATTAAAAGTAAATGTTTGGGAAGGCTGGATCGCATTCACAGTTTGGGACACTGGCATCGGCATCCCCGCCGACAAACAGCATCTGATCTTTCAGAAATTCCAACAGCTAGAAAGCCCCCTCACCCGCCGCTTTCAAGGAACCGGACTGGGACTGGTACTGACTCAACGCCTAGCTCGGCTCCACGGCGGCGACGTTTCGTTTATTTCCTCAGAAAATCAAGGCTCTCAATTTACCCTGCTGCTGCCGCCAAATCCTCCGGGAAACAGCGAAGAAGTCCCGGCATCTGGAGCCGGCGAGGAAGAATTATTAAAACCCCAATATCCGACTCCGATCGCCCATTCTCGCTCTCGTTTAGTATTAATAGTCGAAGCTGTTCCTAAATATATCGAAGACTTAACCAACGTCCTCTCAGGTTTGGGCTACCAAGTAATAGTCGCCCGTTCCGGCACCGAAGCCCTGGAAAAAGCCCGCAGGTTTAGTCCCGAAGCGATTTTCCTCAATCCGCTGCTGCCCCTGCTGTCGGGTTGGGACGTGCTGACGCTGCTCAAGAGCGACCCGGATACCCGATCGATTCCGGCGATTGTCACGGCCACCAGAGGCGAAAAAGAACGGGCCAGTGTCAACAGGGCCGAAGGCTTTTTGAGCTTGCCGGTGGAAGAACCCGCTTTGCGGCGGCTGCTGGCAGACTTGATCGGTCACAGTAATGCTAGCAGCGCCAAAGTAAGGAGTTCTTTAACCGTGTTGTGGCTCAGCCCGCAAAACAGTTCGTCTCAAGGTTCCGCTTTACTGCTCAACCCCAACTACTGTCGCGTTTTAGAAGCAGACGACCTCGGCCAAGCAGAACTCGTGGCCAGAATTTGGCGGCCCGACGCGATCGTCTTGGACGGTACGAGTCAACTGCAAAACCCCTTAGCTTTTCTCGAACAGTTAAGTCGGTCTCGAAATTTGGGTTCTCTCCCCTTGGTGACTTTAGACCCCCGAACTACGCAACTGGCAAATCAAGTCAAAGGATTATCGGTATTTCCCTGTTTAGCCACTAGCAGTCCCGACGACGGTGAAACTTCACCTACCGGGTTAATGCCAAGTGCTTTGTGGCAAGTGATTCAAGTTGCTGCAGGCATGAGTTGGAAGCCCAGCATTTTATTTGCCGACATTTCGACTTTACCCGATTTGCACTCCTCTTCTGGGGGGAACCCGACGGAAGAATTGGAACATTGCGATCGATCGACCGCAGCCGAGATTCCCCTGCCTAATTCCCAGTTTTCTACTCCCAACTTTCAAGCTTTGATTCAGTACATCCAAACAGCAGGATTTCGAGGGTCGATCGCTCCCTGCTGGACAGAAGTTTTGCAGCAGTTGCAATATCAAAGCGTTGACTTAGTTTTACTGTGTTTGCGAGATGATCCCTCAGAATCCCCCGCTATGTTGCAGGCGCTGTCGAACTTGCGCCAAATGGCAGTAAAACTGCCAATTTTAGTCTGGGATTATCGGTATTCTGTAAATTCCGAATCCGAGGCGATCGACTTTCTACTGCAAGAAGTATCTGCCAAAATTTTGCCTTCTTCCTTGTCGGCAGCACAATTATTAGACAAAATTCAACAGACTTTATTAACTCACTCAAGTTCCTGAAAATGAAGAATTTACCAGGTTTGCAGTGAGGAATTAACTCGTTGATAAGCAAGTAAAAATCAACTATTTTTTATGAAAAAAACATAATTTGGGGAGTTTTCAACTGTCAACCGCAAAGCGTTATTTATGAAAATATTCAATTATAATAACTCATAAATGTGCCTATTTGTAGTGAGGTTATCAGTCGTTTATAAAACAGTGAATAAAAACGGCTACCCTGAGTGTAAGCATAATTTGATAAATATTTAAATGAAAACCCCGAAGTGTTGTGAGTCAAGAAGCAATATCAAAACTCAAAAATATGAGTTATTATAGGCGATCGAGAAACCCTTATATTTTTTGCTGGGGCTGTACAGTGCCTAATCGCATTCCTTTAATATCTCTGCTACTCGCACTCGGTTTGGGGGCAATGCCCGAGCCGGCTGCCTGTCAGGCACTCCTGCCTTACACCCTGAAAATTGACTCGGCTCAACTCGAACAGACAGCCTTGAGCCTTGCAGAAGAAGCCGTCCAGTTAGCCAGACTCCAGCAGTACGAACTTGCCGTACCCAGAGCCGAACTCGCCACACAGTTAGCCCCCAAGAATCCTCAAACATGGACTTTGTTAGGCAGCTTGTACCTTCAAGTCGAGCAGTTTGACAAAGGCATTGAAGCTTTAGGGCAAGCTCAATCTCTGTCGCCAGAAAATCCATCAATTAAATTTGTCTTGGGAGAAGCTCACTTTCGGAAAGCGAACTACGAGAAAGCAGTCGAATATTTGCAAGCAGGATTAAAACTAAAACCAGACACTCCGGGTGCATTATTTGATTTAGGCAATGCTTTTTATAAGCTAAAGCGGTTCGATCGGGCGATCGCCCAATACGAAAAAGCCTTTGCTTTAGAAAAAAACCTGTGGCCGGCTATTAATAATATCGGATTAGTCAAATACGAAATGGGAGATGTTGATAGCGCCATCAAACGCTGGGAACAGGCGATCGCGATCGACGACAAAGCAGCAGAATCAATGCTAGCTCTAGCAGTGGCACTCTACGGCAAAGGCGACCAAGCAAAAGGCTTAGCGATGGGAGAAGCAGCTCTGAAACTCGACAAACGCTATGCTACCGTAGAATATCTCAAAGAAAACCTCTGGGGCGATCGTTTGATCGCAGCCACCCAAAACTTCCTGGCTACTCCCCAAATGAAAGCAGCACTGGCTAAAATTCAAGACACCCCACCCTCTTCCCAAATGTCGCCTTAATTATAGTTTCGTTTGTAGTGAGGACTTCAGTCCTCAAAGTGTTGTTTAACTGAGAGCCAACTATCTTATTCAGGACTAAGACCCAAAAATAGTTGAATGCGCTATGCGTAGGCGTAAGGTGCGCGCACAGCGCACCCTACAGATAGAGTTGGTGCGTAAGTTCTATTATTGTCACGAAGAAGTCGCTGTCTTCAATTCTCCAATCTAAAATCTAAAATCTAAAATCTAAAATCGCATGACCCCCCTAAGCTGGACAGAATTAGAAGCCCTCACAGACTTTGAAGTCGATCGCGTCAACGGCCCAACCAACGCCCAAGCCCGCTTGCGCCTCTTCGGTAAAACCGAATCCGATGTGCGAGTCACCCTGTACCGCGACAACCACGCCTGGTGTCCCTACTGCCAAAAAATCTGGCTGTGGCTGGAAGAAAAACAAATTCCCTACCGTATTGACAAAGTTACCATGTTCTGCTACGGGGAAAAAGAAAGTTGGTACAAGCGCAAAGTGCCATCGGGAATGCTACCGGCGATCGAACTAGACGGCCGCACCATCACCGAAAGCGATGATATCTTAATCGCCCTCGAACGAGTCTACGGCCCCTTGGGTTTGGGCATGGAACACCCCGCAGTAATACCCCTGCGGCGGCTAGAGCGACTGCTGTTTAGGGCCTGGTGCTCTTGGCTGTGCTACCCAGCAAGTTCAGCCAGAGTAGAACAGCACAATCGCAACCAATTTATCAGCGTCGTCGCCCAGGTAGAAAAGGCTCTCGGCAGCACTCCGGGGCCTTATTTCCTCGATGAATTTGGCACTGCGGATGTCATCTTTACGCCCTACGTCGAACGCATGAATGCCAGTCTTTACTACTACAAAGGCTACTCGATGCGGGAAGAAAACCCGCGCTTTGCTGACTGGTTTGCGGCGATGGAAACCCGCCCTACCTATCGCGGCACTCAGAGCGATTTTCACACCCACGTCCACGATTTACCGCCTCAGATGGGCGGGTGTTATGAAAACGGCGAACCTCAGATGCTACTCAATAAAGCCCGCGTGGATAATGGGCCTTGGGCTGGACTGCCGGATGTGATGTACCCAGAACCGGAAACCTCCCGCGCTGAAGCACTTCACCGCGTTATCAAGCATCACCGCAACATCATTCGAGTCAATCCTGCTGATGACAACTTATTTGATGAGGCTTTGCGCTGTGCTTTAACTTTGATGATGACTGGCGAAGTTTGTACGCCGCCGGCTGGTTCTGATTCGGCTTTGCGGTATTTGCGCGATCGGGTGAATGTGCCCCGCGATATGTCCATCTACGCGGCCAAGCGGCTGAGGGAAGCGTTGGAGGAAACGGCTGCTTTGGTGGGTGATGGCCAAGGTTCTCCGATTCTGCTGAAGCATCGGCGAGATCAAGATCCGGCTAATTTTGTGTAGGGGGCGTCTGGTGGATTTGCTCAAAGGTTTCTCCAAACACGACATTACAAATTTGTAAGGTACGATCGGATTATTTTCTAGACTGTTTCAGAGGCTATGGGTATGGTTTCAGTATCCAACAACCAACCAATCATTATTCGTACAGAGCGCGGACTGACAATTTCAGGTACGCGCATCACTCTCTATGATGTGATGGACTACCTGACGGCTCAGTATCCCCCGAAGTTTATCCGTTCCTTGTTTGACTTAACAGACGATCAGATTAACGTTGCTTTATCCTACATTGAGGCAAATCGTGCAGAAGTCGAAGCAGAGTATCAAGTTGTTTTAAAGCAAGCTAAAGAAATTCAGCATTACTGGGAAGAACGCAATCGCGAACATTCAGCCCGCGTTGCAGCGATGCCACCCAAACCCGGTCGAGAGGCTCTTTGGGCAAAACTTCAAGAGCAGAAAGCCAAACACGAACTAGAAGCATGAATTTTCTCATCGATCGCAATCTCGGAGGTCATGCAGAGATTTTATTGGGCAATATTGCGAGTCAAGGCTGGTTAAATCTACTTCCAATTCGTGTTGTCACCTTCAAGCAGATGAATTTGTCGATCGACAGTAACGATCGAGTTGTTTGGCGACTTGCTCAGGCCAATCAAATGATCTTGCTTACTGCAAACCGCAGCATGAAGGGTGAAGACTCCCTGGAACAGGTGATCCGAGAAGAAAATACAGTGGATTCCCTACCTGTCATTACGATTGGAGATGCAGATCGATTTTTAGCCGATCGAGTCTATCGAAATCGTTGTGTTGACCGTATTCTGGAAATCTTGCTGGATATCGAAACCTGGATGGGCGTTGGTCGTCTTTTTGTTCCGTAAGGTGAGCCAATAGAATTGTGCTACCATTTGTAGTATTGAAAGTGACATAAATAGTTTTACAATAATTATGAAAGTATCTATCTCTTTGCCAGATGAGCTAGTGCGTTACATTGACGATCGTGTAGAAAATCGCAGTCGGCTAAGTGAGCTTTTATTGCAAGCATGGCGCCAACAACAAGAACAGCAGGCAATGGTAGAAGCCTGTTTATTGCTGGATGAACTGAGCGATGAATTAGCCGATGAGGATCGAGCATGGCAGCAAGCAGCGATTACCGACTGGGAAGCCTCTGGATCGTGAATTTCGATCCCTCAGTCGGTACATAACTCCGCAAGAGTCGATCGGCGGTAATTATTTCAGGAACTGCTCTTTAAGTCCAAAGGGGCAACAAACTCTTATAGGAAAAGTTAGGATTAGGCATGGTCAATAGCGAAACAACAAGCCTGAATGTAACAACCTCCAAATTCAGCCTGCTCTCTCAGTTAGATGAGCTAAGGAGTGCTTGGCAGGAAGATCAATCTGCCCGAGCAAAGGGTGGTTTCCTTGCCTTGAGTGGTTTTGAACACCAATTTCTTTTGGTGCTGCTGAAAATTGTCTACCGATGGAAAGAAGCTTCTAAAGCCGAACGCCAAGATTTAAATACAGCTCATGAAGTTCTGACTGAAGCTATTTCAGATATTACTGAATCCGGTAAAGTAGTTACCCTCACACAAGTCAAACGAACTCTTTCAGGCAAGGCGATTGGTAAAGCGCTTGAAGAACTTTGGGAAATTTTCAATCTTGCCTCTAAGCATACACCTGGATTGGTAGAACACTTACGGTTCAAAATCTCTGGAAAGTTTGAGGATAATAAGAATCCTAATAAAGTTATTAAAGAATGGAACCCTATATTACAAGGAGATCAAGCACAAAGGCTTGATACATTCAAAACTTGTGTCAGCTATGAGTTTGTTGCTGACCCAAGAACCGACTTAACGACTGAGTTAGAAAATCTTTCACGGGATGAGGATACAGAAACAACTATAGGACGATGGTTAGGCTATCTTCTTCAACTTGGTTCAGGCTTATCTCCGGAGCGTATAAGCGCTCTTATATGGCGGGAACTCATAAATGATAAAAGCTTGGAAGCGTTCCGAGCAACACAGGCAAGATTATTCAGCCTATCCCACTATCGACTTCGTGTTGTTCGACATACACTCGGTGGCAGTCTGTCTCTACCTAGGACAGATTTACTCTCACAGCTACAAGCATCTGTACTCACGAAGCGGATAACCCTTCTCATCGGGCCATCGGGATCTGGAAAATCAGCACTTTGCAAGCTGGCTATGCAAAAAAACTTTCCAGATTATACGCGCTTGTTTCTCCATCCGTCTGACATTATTTCCTTCACAGAAACCCCAGACTCCACATCTAGCCGTACAAGACGTATTGATGAACTCTTAACAGCTCAGGTAATTGAGAAGCCCATCATCATCATAGATGACCTGAGTGATGTCAACGATCAAAGCTTTGATTGTGTACTTAACCTTCTTCAAAATGCTTTGGCTAGCGAGACATCAACGGATGTGCGTTTCGTTCTCGTGGCGCATCTAGATGCTGAACGCCGAGTTCGTGACAAAATTGATGCTCGACTTGGCGCAGAACTTTCTATTGATGTTGTTAAGTTACCACAACTACCTATTAACGATCTTCAGTCATCTCATACTTTACCAGCCGACGTTGCTAGTCTTGTTCAACGCGCTGATGAGTTTGGGCCTGCCTTGAACCTTAAGCTTCTTGACTGGCTGATTAGTAGCGTTCAGCGAGATGATATCGATGCTTCAGCCTTCAAAAATGACCTAGATTTGCTTGCTTGGTTCTGGCGCTTTCATGTAAACAATGGACGCGATGGCAGTGAAGAAGGTCGTGCGCTAATTAGGACAGCCATTTCATTAGCCAATAAATTTACTCCCGATCTGTCTCTCTATGACTCTGAGATTGATTCCAAAGTTCTAGATACCTTGGTGCGGCGAGACTGTCTTCGAGTTGCAGAGGAAAAAGTAGCTGTCACACACCGTTTTGTAGGAGATTGTGCAAGGTTTCGCTACCTTCTGGGGAAACGTCGCGAACTAGATGTCAGTAAGCTTGCAACGAAGCTGAGAAATCCTCTTTGGTCTCAGCCAGTGCGCTGGTTTGCTTTGTATCTTGCGATGGAATCAGAAGAGACTGAAACATGGCAGGAATTGCTTCAAGAGGCAAAGGAAGGTAATCATTTACAGCTTATTGACTTACTTCTCGATGGCGCGATCTTGAGCAGACAGCCAAGTTCAGTTCTCCAAGGCTGTTCCGGCGAACACCTTCCTTTTTTCATCAAGCATCTCATCTCTCGTCTTCTAGCGATCGCAACTTTTCCAAATCCAGCCCTTGCAGGAATTTCTGAATCTACGTCTGCGGGCACAAGGCTGGTCATACAGGAGCAGATAACGGGAATTCCAAAAGCGCATTTGTGGGAACCTGTGTGGCGATGGCTCTTATCTCAAAATCCCGAGACTGTAATCGAGGAATCTTGTTTAGTTTTCAGAGCTGCTGAAGCTTGGCTGAATTGGGGAATATTTGCAGAAAAATTTTCTTTCCGGGTTGAGGTTGCAGAGTTTGTCCTTAACTTGCTGCAAAGAATATTGCTGCCCGATCCTGATCCACCCGATCCTGTACCAGAAGCGCGAGTAGACAGTTGGGAAGACCTAAACCAGATAATCGAGCTAAGACAGAAAGGAGCGTTACCCTTCCCTGTCCATAAAAAGCAATACTATTTACGTGATTTTTCATCAAATGCTTTTGCCTGTATAGTGTTTGCGCTCAAGATTATTCCAGAACGTTCAGCCTGGTTTTTGAAAGTTTTGGCAGGACGAGAGATTACACCAGCAAATAGATTAGAAGCAACTGAAACCTCTCTTTCTCTAATTAGACCTGGTGTAGGTGTGCTTGAGCCTCCACATCCAAAAGGGCCATCAGGAAAAGTTAATAATAACTTTCGCAAATTCATGCTCAAGCAAGGAGGTCTATATCTCAATTATGTAGTTAGTGTTAATCCACAACTCGGTGCTGAATTACTTTTAGCTCTGACTATTTCACCGCCAGGTTATCATTATGAATTTGATAATGACCATAATAGGCTAATCAATTCTCTCGGAACAAAAGGCTCAGACGAGATTGATGTCTGTACATTCAAGTTTATTCCGCTCCTGTCTCTCTTACAAATTAATGAAGTTGTTGCCATTGATGTTATTGCAACCCTTTGTAAGGTAGCGACAGATTACTGGCATGAGCATCGCTGGGCAAAGAACAAACTGGAGGGTATGCCAGAAACTGATACTGATGGCGTAACTTTGCTTATTGGCGAGAACAGAAAAGACTTCAAAGGTGGTCGTCATGCTTTGTACTGGCATCGCAAGTATACTAGGTCACCAAATATTGTCGCTTGTTTCTTAATGACGCTGGAGGGATGGCTCTACAGTCGTCCGACTAAAGCAGCACTCGAACGTTCTATATCAATTATCTTTGAGCGTGCTGACACTGTTGCAATACTTGGGTTACTCATTTCGCTGGCTAAATGCGCTCCCAATCTTTTGAAAGGTTCCCTACTACCTCTATTGTCATCACTACAACTTTTAATATGGTTAGATTTTGAAGAGATCGATCGAGGACAAGATTTTGCCTTCGATTATTGGAAGGCATGGAATCGACTGTCAAAGGAAGAATATCAAGAGTTAGCTGAATTTCATCAGTTATCTCACAGAAAAATTTCTATTTTAGAGATAGCACTCCGAATGTGGCTAGAGGGAGACATTCCTTTTGATGCAACATCTCAGATTTTGGCAGACTGGGATAATCACCAACTTAATTTTATTCCAGAGGTCAGTCGCTATCGTGCATTAAAAATACGAGCTTGGTTTGAGGGCAACAACTGGCTGTCGAAAAAGGATGAGCATGGAACTAGAATCTTTCACTTCGTCGGTACTCTACCTCAAGATGCTGAAGTTGATGCTAAAGCTGAATCTGCACTTTGGAATCTTCAGCATCTTGAAATCGTAAGAATGTGCCGAAAAGTTCTAGATGGTGAGTTGCAAAAGACACCGGAACTAGATAGGGAGTTTGTTACTCTTCTGACCAGTGAAGAACAGCTTACTTCCCTACAAGAGCGCCTTGGAGAAAAAGCTTTTATAGATATAATTTGGGCAGCGATTGCTGTTATTCTAGAGTTTCCTATTGATAATCTCAACCCAGAACTGGAGAACTACATCACTGATTATGCTAGTGATTTTTCTAATCTACCGATAAGTTTAGATGACGGCAGTCGTTGTCAAAATTATAATAGGGATGCTGAAGCTTTTCTCGCTCATGGGGCCCCTAAATTACTGCGAAGATGCAAATCTGAAACCTTACTTCGATCATCTGCTTTCCGTTGCTTTATTGGTGTCCGCAATTGCAATACATCTGCTTTTATGAGTTCATGGATAAGAGAATATGGGCTTGTTCACCCTCTCACCCAAGAACTCATCAATATTGCACCCCGAATAGCCCGCCTCCTTTTCCTGACTTATGCAGTACCCTATGCTGAAGAAATAAGCAAACGAGAAAAGCCTCAAATTGAAGAGGTCTGGTCTAGTTTACAAAAGGATTTTGAAGAGAAAAAAAATTCAGGAATTTCTATAAGTGATGTTTCTCAATGGATTCCAGAAATACTTATCCAACCTCTGCAACAACAACCTCGCTGGTTACACAATTACTTTGATTGGGATTTTTTAGCGGCAGCGTTGATTCCGGTGCTAAAAGCAAAGCCAGATAGCGAGATAGAGCTGGATTTAATCAGTTTATTACGCGAGCAAGTGCTTTTTGCTTTGTTGCACGAAAGGGCAACAGTTTATGTAGATAACAAAGCAGAGCAAGAAGAGGATGGAGATGATTCTGTAGAAACACAACTTTATTCAGCTCAATCTCAAATAATAGATACAATAGTAAAATCCAATTCTACCGAATTTGCTACACGAATTAATGTAATTTTCCAGGTTTTTAAAACAGTTGAACTGGTAGATTGCATTGTTTTAGGTGAGGTTATAGATACTTTAAGTTACTGCATTGTTGAGGAAAATTCTTCGGATATAATTGACCACTCATTTAGAAAATACACAGCTTGTACAGTGGGAGAATATCTGTTTGGCCTTAGAAACCAGCAGGAGCCAAATCTGCGATTCTTCGGTAGTGTCAGAGATATTTGGGAAAAATTGATTGACCTGCTGTGGCAATGGTCTAAGAAAAATCTTCAGTATGCAACTCAAGCAGATCAATGGCTTATGGAGTTTTTAGAGCGTTTTCAAGAAGTATTACTTCCTGATTGGTGGTTAAGAATAAAATTGTACCGTGTTGGCCAATTAACGAATTATAGGCACTTCCGCCGTTTACTTTTCAAAATGCTCATCCAAAACCAGGAAATCTTACCCACTAGCAGAAATGACGAAAGTGAACTTTTAGTTCAACTTCTTGCTGAACTCTGGGATTCAGATCCGAGTTGGATAATACATAGCCCACTTCGACGTAGTGGTCTGAGAACTTTGTTGGGGCAGTTACAGGAAATTGACGCGCTAGGCGCAAGAAGACTAGGGGATGAGATAGCTAATTCCTTAGCACATGGCTCTGATTGAACCAAGTATTGAATGAAGATTAGGTTGAAGAAAACGACAAGGTTAATTTTACTCAAGCAAAAGAGGAGGTTTCAGCGATCGCACTACTCGATCGATTCTGAATAAACCGATCGGGAATAACCATACCGCGATCGGTTTCCACATCAAAAAGCACCAATTGTTTGCGATCGTCCTTTTGGTGCATTCCCGCAAACGAATTAGCACAAAAAAACTCTGCAAACACAGTAATTTCAGCACAGTGATACAGTTCATTCTCTCGAAATTTTGAAGAGGTAAAAAGTTAAGCTTTTCAACTTAACTTTTTACTGACTGATATTTAAGCAACCTCTACGAACACACCGCTGCGAGCAAACTCCTCTTCTTCAGGACTAAAGACAGGAGCTTGATCCACAAGATCAGGGTCAAAGTAGTATGTCTCTTGTAAGAATTGTCCGGTGACGATCGCCTCCTCCAACTCCTTGATATAATCTTGGGCAACTAAGCAAGCCTCCTTGATGCCTTCCTCATCCCGCTTATCCAACAGCTTTTGCAAAGTTGCTCTCACCCCTGTCAGTCGTGCCGCGGGCTTGAGCATACCGTAGAGGCGGTACATCCGATCGGTGGCAATGCTAATGTGTTTGAGGGCCTTGGCTCGTGCTAGCTCAGAGTCAATGCTGGGCCAATAACGAGTGGTATAAAATGCTTTCTCATCCTTGTGATACCACTCCTCCGATCGCGCAATTGATGAGGAGACAGTATTGTGCAGCTTCCAGAAGAATAAGCGCAGGGAAGCTCCATCTACTACGGTGGACAGCTTCGCCTCCATTGATACCTCAAAGTTATTCAGACGCGGGTCGCGCCCAAGCACGAGGTACTCCACAGGGTACATTTCCACCTCTTTATTCTGCACGACGTAGGCGTTGAGGTGGTGGCGGCAGTAGGGGCAGGGATACATAGTGGCAAACAGCTTGAAAAAGTCCTTGAAGATGGCAACCAAAGTTTTTTGCTGTTGGGGGGTCTTGGTAGAGACGATTTCAGCCGTAGTGTGGAAGAAACGCCACACCGCAGGGCCAATATAGTACGGGAAGCTGACGCGCATTTGTGAATTCTTTATTTCACTGCGATCGATATACACGTCGATGAACGATACATATTGCGAAAGTTCGCCAGACTCGCGCCCAAACTCCAAGCGTTCGCGCCGTTTCTGTACCCCATTCAGGTAGTTGTGCGTCAAGCGCCATGCCTGTTGAAGCATCAACTTCTGTTTTGGAGCGCATTTGGGAAAGCCTTCTGCAACATCCGCCCCATAGCGGCCAAATTCCCCTGACGCCTTGGTAGCTTCGTACCACTGGTTTAAAGCCGCTTCGTCAGGCACCGTGTTGAAGGGGATGTCTGCTGCTGTGCTGACGCTGAAGGCAGCCAACAGCTTCGGCATAAAATCTTCATACCAATATGCCACTGGCATCATCGCACCATCGATTTCCTCTGAGGCATCCGAGAGGATGACGCGGTTCCACTTCTTGAGGTACTCTTTTGGATCTCCCTCAGATTTGGCTGGTGGCGGTGCCATTTCCTCACTCAGTTCCATTTTTCTCAATCGGTTGAGTTCGTTGACGGCAAGCACACCCTCGGCGATGTCCCGCAAGTTGAGACTTTTCTTTTTAATGGTGATGGCAAACTCGACTCCTGCGGCAAACTTTTCCTTGGCGGAGGCAGACTTACCCCGCGCTTCCAACATGGCTTTTTGTTCAGCCAACATTTCTGGAGTTTTTTCTATAGTCTTCCAGTTTTTGATGCGATCTTGCAGTCGGGCATATTCATCATCGAGCGATTTAACTACTGCATCCAGTAGAGGGTTGCACGCCGACTCTACTACACCCAATCCTTTATAAAGCCCGATCGCACTCCTGACAAATTGCACAAAATCAGCGATTCTGTATGGCAAGTTTCTCACGCGCAGGTGAGTCTCGTGGTTGGCCGAAAAACTCTCGCGGAAGCTGCGGTAGGCTGCTCCCTGGATCAGACGAAACAAACCAATCTGCATCTGCAAGCGGGACGTACCGCGCTTCTTCTCAGCTTGTGGGTGTTGCGCGAGTAGTTCTTTTAGTCTCGCTATTTCTGGATTGCTATCGGTGGGTGCTTCTTCTAGATTAGGTTCAATAGTGGCAGAAGCTGCCTCGTCGATAGCAGTTGCTGTAGTTGCGATCGCAGCCGCTGTACTGTCTGAAATCTCCGTTGTCTGTGTACTGACAACCGGAACGGGTGAGTCTTGATATCCGGTTGTGAGCTCTGACTCATCCGGTACCAGTTTGCAGAATTCCTTAAAGTCAATTGAGGCATCGCCGTCATGGTCTACCTCTTTGATGATCTCATCAAGCTCTTGCTCTGTCAGCCCAAACTGGCTCATCACACCCTGCATCTCGTTTTTAGTGATTTGACCGCTGCCATCCTCATCAAATACACTAAATGCCATTTTGAGACGACTGTGGCGATCGCCTTGCCGGGACACCATCAGCATTTTGAATTCCTCAAAATCGATACTGCCCGACAAGTCTACGTCCACTTCTTTGATCATGTCGCGCAGCTCGGTTTCGTTAGGACTCTGGCCTAGCGATCGCATCACTTGACCCAGTTCTTCTGATGAGATACCACCGCTCCCGTCCGCGTCAAATACTTGGAACGCTTCCCATAACTTTGCCACATCTTCTTCAGTCATGGCTTTTTTTTCAAGCTCCACAGGTGTCATAACTAAATCTTCCCTGATTTTTTTATGGGCTGTCTATTGATTACGACCAATATACTTTAATTCCTGATGACTTACGCAACGGTATTGTCAAATCGAACGGGGTTGCCTATATCTCCAACTTTGGCTTGTGACAGTTGATCTAACAGTCGATCTATCAGTTTGATATTACTCCCAGTAATTTTCCCAATCATCCTGAAAAGCTTGCTGCAATCTCTGCATATACGCATCAGTCTTAATCTTCACCATCCACAGATTATTAGCATTGCTGCCTCCCTTGCACACAACACCTTCATCTACACCGTATTTCCCCTTGCGAATATCGTCCATAAACTTGCCCGTCAGTTTCCCGCGATAAATCACTCGCGCAATATTTAATTTACCAAAATCCTGAATAAACCGATCGGGAACAACCATACCGCCCTCAGTTTCCACATCAAAAAGCACCAGTTGTTTGCGATCGTCCTTTTGGTGCATTCCCGCAAACGACTTAGCGCCCAAAAACTCTGTAAACACAGTAATTTCTGCACAGTGATACTGTTCGTTTTCTCTAAATATAGACTCTAACGGACTAGAAAAATCTCTCTTAAATATTTCAGGTGCTGCTTCTAAACCTGGATGTGCAGCATTAAATTCTGCAATTCCCATCTCATCCAAATCAAATCTACTGCGGCGCGTACCAAAAGCATACCAACCGAGTTCTACTTCCCAAACCCAATGCAAATTAGTACCATCGTACTTTTCAAAAGCTATACATTGTTCGTCAGGGCAATTTTTACTATCTGGAATTTTGGGATAGGCAAGTTGAATTCGTGTCATATAGAGGAAGGAAGAAGGAAAGGGTTTCTAACAGTTTCTCCCCTTCCCATTCTTCCCTAAAAATCTCTCAATTGAGCAGTTTGAACGGCTACTTCTTTAATCTGGGCACCGCGCCGCACTTTCAGTTTCAGAATTTGACCGATTTTGCTGTTGTCCACCAAACTTTGCAACTGTTCGGCCTCAGTCACTCCCTCGCCGTCAATTTGAACTATCACATCCCCTTTGCGAAGGCCTGCTTTCTCAGCAGGGGTGTTGGGCACAACTCGCATCACTAACACTCCATTAACTTCCGGGACAATCAAAGGAGCATTGGGGTCAGAATTATTCTCTCTGGCCATTTCAGGAGTCAAAGCAATCATCTGAATGCCCAAAAACGGATGGCTGACTTCTTCTCCGTTGGCTAGCTGCGCGTAGATGGCCTTGGCTTTGTCGATCGGAATCGCAAAGCCAATACCCATTGCATCGGCTCGAATCGCCGTGTTGATGCCAATCACTTCTCCTCTGCTGTTTAACAAGGGGCCGCCGGAATTGCCGGGATTGATGGCGGCGTCGGTTTGAATGAAATCGAGCCGCTTGTCGGGAATGCCGACGGCTGCTGAAGAGCGTTTCAGGGTGCTGATAATGCCCAAGGTGACGGTGTTGTCAAATCCCAGGGGGTTGCCCACGGCGATCGCCCAATCTCCTACTTTCACCGCGTCGGAATCTCCTAGGGTTGCCACGGGCAAGTTAACTTCCTTGGTATTAATTTTGACAACAGCCAAATCTGTTACTTCGTCAGTACCTTGCACTTCTCCTGGAAATGTCCTGCCGTCGTTTAAGGTGACAGTCACTCGATCGGCTTTGTCAACTACGTGAGCGTTGGTTAAAACAATCCCGCTTTTGTCAATGATGAAGCCGGAACCTTGACCGCGCAATCGTTCTTGTCTGGGGGTCAGGCTGCGTAAATCTTCTCCCAAAAATCTGCGGAAGAAGGGGTCTTCCATTAAAGGGTCGAGGTTGCGGCTGACAGTGCGCTCGGTATCAATGCGGACAACTGCCGGTCCGACTCGATCGACAGCCGCCGTCACAAAACTGCCGGTATCGCCCGGGAGTTCCGAGCTCCGCAGCGCTAACAGTTGCGGATTCGGGGGAGTGGCTGGGGAAGTCTGGAACTGTAAGTTGGGCGGATTTGTGAACGTCGCGGCGGTAGCGGGTGCAGCATTGATTGCTAAAGCACTCAGGGCGATCGTCATTGCTAAAATTAGGGCGAACCAACGAGCACCGATTCGAGGTGCGGGGCGAAAAAACTTAAATAGTCGCATAGCGTCAATCTTTGTTAGTCTGGGTTAGTCTGGTAAACGTGTGCGATCGTGCGGACTCAATAATCTGCCACTATGAAGATCCTAAATATATTTTGACAGTTACAATACATGAGTCACGAGCCCGCACCAACTCACCCTATTGTGAATTCTAACTTTAAAAAATTCCCTAGTAATACCAGTTTCAAAAAAAGAATGCAACTCTAGGCCCGTGGGCCCAACCATTACGAAATCACTCATTCCCAATCTAAAATCTAAAATCTAAAATCTAAAATGGTATAACCCCGATGATTCTATCTGAGACTTCTACTGACAAATCCTTGCCCTCAAATTCCCACCACCATCACGACGATAAATTGGCACACCCTCACCATCACGATGAAGAATCCATGCGGCGGCTGGTAAATCGCTTGTCTCGGATTGAGGGACACGTCCGCGGCATTAAAACAATGGTGCAAGAAAACCGTCCTTGTCCCGAAGTTCTCGTGCAAGTTGCTGCGGTTCGAGGCGCGCTCGATCGCGTGGCGAGAATCATTCTTGACGAACATTTAACTGAGTGCATTGCCCGAGCCGCTAAAGAAGGCAATATCGATACGGAAATCGAAGAGTTGAAAGCGGCTTTGGATCGGTTTTTGCCTTAGTCATTGCCAACTTTCACATCGATATAATAAAACCTGCAAATTAGACAAAACTTGCAATTTATGACTTATGACGCTTTTTTTGAGCATCTTTCAAAAACGCGGGAAAAGCATCAAATCTTATCCCCCTCACCCCCATTGCCACAACATATAATTTATATGCTCCGCAGTTTATGAGGGCAAGTTTTGTTAAAAAAGAATTTGTCAGATTTGTCGTGATGATCCAAATCCTCAAAATCTTCAAAAGCTGACAGCAAACAATTAGATAATTGGTGCTTAATCCGACGCGGTATGAACTGTCTAGACTTTCGTCAGCTTGGCTTTTAGGTGATATCTGACTGTTGCGTAAACGGCTTTATAGGAAGCCTCAATGCTGTATTCCTGCTGCAACCACTCTTGAATCTCTCCATAGCTTTTAAAGCCTTCCTGGGGGTCGCTGAGGCGCATTGCCAAACTAGCGCGGGCCAGAGGAGGAATGGCCGGTTTACGGCCGCCGCTGTGCTTTGTTTCGAGGAGTCCTTCGAGTCCATCAGAACGGTACTTTCTCAGCCACCGCTGCACTGTAATTCGATTGACCCCGATCGTCATTGCCAATTCTTTAACTGTCTTAACATGACAAATTTTGAACAGGTAAAGTGCTTGAATTTTTTGAAAGCCGCTTGCCGTTTTTTGTTCAGTTAACAGGTTTTTTAGCTCTTCACTTGTCTCTGTGATGCTAAGTTTACATACTCCAGCCATATCAATTACCTCACGATTCGCGTTCTACAATACCTTTTTTTGACAAGGGAGCGAAAGCTGCTCCTATCCTAAATGCTGACCTTTTGTTTGCCCTGAAGCAATACAAAAGCGATCTCATTAAACTTTTTCAGTGCGGGAGGCACTCTGACACTCAGAAACCGTTTTTTTTTACCGAGAGCAAAGGCTGCAATGAAGTTTTTTAGTAAAAAACCAGGTTTCTGGATCGGTTTTGTATTTTACGGACAAGCGTCATTGCTAATACTGATGTCAGTTAACCGATCGACTGCAATATTAGCGGCAATAGTGGAATTTTAAAAAATACCATTTATTCTCTTTTTGCTAAACATATATCATGGTTTTCGTGATATTTACTGCTAAATTTTGCTAAGGTATTGGCGATTTTTATTCATTAGTTGCTAGTAAACAGGCGAATATCTGTACACCAGCGATCGCGTTTTTAGACAGACATTCCCATACTTCCAGAAGTGCATTTCTGGCTTTCGCTGTTCGAGAAATCCTGATAGATTAACACTGTCATCAGCCGGAGCCAGTAGCGCCGAGTGACGCTGCAACCGACTTTCACAGCAAGGGGGCAAGTATCTGTGAAACTACTTGTTTTATCGCCAGTTGAGTAAAACACGGCGAGGGTAGCATTGTGAATTTTCCACCATTACAGTAACATTACCTGCTATTTTTCCCCACCTGCTGTGATCGAAACGGTAGTTTCTATGTGATACTACTAACATTTATTCGTGATCGTTGTCACAGTCCTCAGTAAACTCAACTATTCACAAAAAGTTATGGATTAGATCGCACTTTCCACCTATAATTTTTTGGCTTTAGTTAGGAAGTGCGATCGACATTGTTGTTCAAATTTTTAAATGTTTATTTTTAATCAAAGGGAAAACAAAATCCGTCCTGGACGCAAAAACCCGGTTTCTTCACGTCATGTGGTCATATACGCTCGATCGTGACAAAGATCGAGCGATCGGGTTTTTTTGATTAGCGTCCGTCCTGGACTGAGAATGCAGCTTTGTCGTTGACACCCTCCCCAAACCGTCTAATTTATTCTCAAACCTTGCAGATTGAGGGATTTCTCGGGCTGGGTGCGAATCTTTACAGAATCTAAAATCTAAAATAGCAGAACATCCGGTGCAACCAGCTTACTGAGAGTATTCTTCATTTAAAAGGTGTAGAGAAGCCATAATGAACGTTGACGAACTGCTCAAGCTATACGCAATAGGAGAAAGAAATTTTAGCGGGGTCTACCTGCACGAGGTTTACCTCTACGAAGCAGAATTGATTGGAGCCAATCTGTATGAAGCCGACCTGATTGGAGCCAATCTCAGAAAAGCCAAACTCAACAGAGTCAACTTTGGCAAAGCCAATTTGTGCAAGATTAATTTGAGCAAAGCAGACTTAGGTGGAGCCGACCTCACAGAAGCACTTTTAGCTGAAGCTAACCTGAATCGAGCTGAGTTGATCGGAGCCAATCTCAGCAAAGCAGACTTGAGCAGAGCTTCCCTGATCCAAGCAACTTTAATTGGAGCCAACATATCTCGGGCAACACTCTGCCGTGCAGACCTGCACGGAGTAAATCTTTATGCAGTAAACTTGCGCAGGGCGGTTCTGACAGAATGCGATTTAATTGGGGCCAACTTGAGCAAAGTAGACCTCAGCGGAGCCGACTTAATGGGAGCAAGCCTAATTAGGGCAGACTTGACTGAAGCGATTTTAAGTGCCTCAGACTTAAGCGGAGCAAACCTGCTGGGAGCAAACCTTACAAAAGTCAACTTGAGCGGAGTATATCTTAAGGGTACGACGATGCCCGACGGCACGATTCACGACTAATTTATTTGTTAATTTTTATGGTTGCCGAGAACAGCGGCTAAAGGGTAATGAGTCATTCATTACCCTAATTTATTGGTAGGGAAGTGTTTATTTGACACTCAGGTAAGGCGGATAAATTCGGGAGCATCCCATTTTTGTAATGTAGCGATTTTCGCATGTCGGGCTGACCCCTGCCGCATTCTAACTGCATATTGAGCCAATTTTTAGTTGAAAGTTTTATTAACTGCAATGCGCTAACTTTATCGCCCATTCATTAAAACATATTAAAAAATCCCAGATAATCGATCGAGTTTATCTATAATTAAAACATTAGAAAAACTCACCAGAACCCTATCCGCAAAGCGTAAGGATTCAGGTCATGAAAAAAGCCTTAAAACCTATACGGTGTAAGCATTTGGTCGAATAATCATCAAATATCCATTCTTATTAAGAAACCATGAAAGCTTTTATTTTCGTACCTATTGAGAATTAAGCTGTTGATTTAGCGAATGCTTGAATTCTAGAAGTCCTTCTGTGACTACGTTTCAGATACCTAAATCCTTACCGCAAAGCTGCTTGCGCTGCAACCAGATTGACTTTTCAATCATCCCTCTATAGGGAGTATTCATACTCATGCATTTCAATCAGAGGCATCAACGATGAATCATTTGATTAGGTCTATTGGCAGTTACGAGATTATAGAAGAAATTCAATCAGGTGTCAATAGTGTAATTTATCGGGCAGCGATCGCGGGCACAAACAAGGGGGCGATCGTCAAACTCCTCAAATCCGAGTATCCCACCCTCGAAGAAATTACCCGATTAAAACACGAATATCAAATATTACAGCATCTAGACAATCTAGAAGGAATTGTTAAACCCTATAGCTTAGAAACCTATAAAAACGGTTTAGCGCTCATCTTGGAAGATTTTGGAGGAGAGTCGCTAAAAAATTATATTGCCTCTAAAAAAATCGAATTAAGCGAATTCCTCAAAATCGCCATCCAGATCGCATCAGCCCTAGCGGAAGTGCATAAAAAGCACGTCATCCATAAAGATATTAAACCCCAAAATATCCTCATTAATCCAAAAACAGGCGAGCTAAAATTAGCTGATTTTAGCATCGCTACGCGCCTAGAACGAGAAAACGCGGCTGCCAGTCATCCTCATTTTTTAGAAGGCACCCTCGCTTACATGTCGCCAGAACAAACTGGCAGAATGAATCGATCGATTGACTACCGCACCGATCTTTACTCGTTAGGCGTAACTTTTTATGAAATGCTAACAGGATCGCTGCCCTGCACGAATACCGAACCTCTGGAATTAGTCTACTGCCATATAGCCCAAAAAATTATCCCGCCACAAGCGCTGAATCCTGAAGTTCCGCCAGCCATTTCCGACATCGCGATGAAATTATTAGCCAAAAACGCTGAAGACCGCTACCAAAGCGCTGAAGGGCTAAAATTTGACTTAGAAACCTGCCTGGTAAAACTACAGGCTACCGGATCTATTGACGAGTTTGTGGCTGGAAGTGCTGATAAAGCCAGTCAATTAAATATCCCGCAAAAGCTCTACGGTCGGGAACCCGAAGTTAATGGACTTCTGGAAACGTTCGATAGCGTGGCGAATGGCACTACCGAATTAATGCTCGTTTCCGGTTATTCTGGGATTGGAAAAACCGTTTTAGTCAATGAAGTTCACAAACCCATTGTGCGACAACGAGGTTATTTTATTGCGGGTAAATTTGACCAGTTTAAACGCAATATTCCTTATGCTTCCCTGATTCAAGCATTCCAGTCATTAGTTCTGCAACTGCTAACAGAAAGCGAAGCAGAAATCCATATTTGGAAAGAAAAACTGTTAGCAGCTTTAGGGGTTAACGGGCAAATCATCGTTGAGGTTATTCCCGAAGTCGAACTAATTATTGGCAAGCAGCTACCCGTGCCAGAACTAGGGGCAACTGAATCGCAAAACCGCTTCAATCTGGTATTTAAACAATTTATTGGCGTATTTACAACCCAAGAACATCCCCTAGTTGTCTTCTTAGATGACTTGCAGTGGGCCGATTCGGCATCCCTGAAATTGATTGAACTGCTGATGACCGATAGCGATAGCAAATATCTATTGCTGATTGGCGCGTATCGAGATAACGAAGTTTCTCCGACCCATCCGACTATTCAGACGATTGAAAAAATTCAACAAGCGGGTGCAACGGTCAATAATATCGTACTAGGCCCGTTACAAATCCTTCACGTCGAAGAATTAATCGCCGATACTTTAAATAATGAATCGGTGAGATCGGAATCTTTGTCTGTCGAGACGCGAAATTTTGCGTCTCTACTTTTCAACAAAACTCAGGGAAATCCTTTCTTCTTAACTCAATTGCTCAAAACTCTTTATCAAGAAAAGTTGTTAAGTTATGAGTTATATTTAGGGGCGTGGCAGTGGGACATTAAGCAAATTCAAGCCCTTGGCATTACCGATTTGAATGTTGTCGAACTGGTCGCTAGAAATATTCGCAAGCTATCTGAAGATACGCAGAAAGTCTTAAAACTGGCGGCTTGTATTGGCAATACGTTTAACTTAGACGTCCTGGCGATCGTCAATGAAGAATCTTCCTTAATCACGGCTGCACAATTGTGGTCGGCACTTCAGACTGGGTTAATTTTACCTTTAAGCAATGAGTACAAAATCCCCCTGGTATTTAGTCAGGAAGAATCCGGGGGATTTAGCTTAACCGATGTCAAAGTTGACTACAAGTTTTTACACGATCGCGTGCAGCAAGCCGCTTATTCTCTAATTCCAGATGAGCAAAAAAAACAGACCCACCTGAAAATCGGTCAACGATTGCTGCAAAATACAACACCGGAAGAACGAAAAGAAAATATTTTCGCCCTGGTTAACCAACTAAATTATGGCACCGATTTACTGAGCTTGGAAGCCGAAAAATACGAGCTAGCTTCCCTCAATTTAATAGCGGGTCAGAAAGCCAAAGCCGCTACAGCGTATGAGTCCGCTGTCAAATATTTGAATGTGGGTTTAGGACTGCTTGGCTCAGATAGTTGGGAAAGTCAGTATGATTTGACCTTAAATATTTATCTGGAAGCGACAGAAGTTGAATATTTAAACACCTATTTTGAGCGATCGCAACAGTTATCTGATGTCATTCTAAAACGGGCAAAAACCCTTTTAGAAAAAGTCAAAGTGTACGAGATAAAAATTCAGGTGGAGTTTTCTGGAAACCGAATAAATTCGGTCATCGATACCGGAATCGAGGTTTTGGAAATGCTGGGCGTTCACTTGGAACAAGAACTCCCTCAAGAACTGGTGATTGACGATTTAGCTAACTTGCCACCAATGACAGATCCCGATAAAATTGCGGCTATGCGGATATTAATGAGCATCGTGACAACGGCTTATGTTGCAAATACAGAGATGTTTTCACAGATTCTTTTTACAATGATAAAGTTGTCAATTGCTTATGGAAATTCCCCGGAATCCGCTTGCGCTTATGCTTGGTATGGGGTACTCTTGTGTGGGGCAATGGGAGACATAGATTCTGGATATCGATTTGGCCAACTAGCCGTTATTTTGTTAAAAAAATTTAATGCTAACTCACTCAAAAGTAAGATATTTTGTATATTTAACGTTCTGATCCGGCATTGGAAAGAACCTCTGACAGAAACTCTAGAGCCTTTTGTTGAAGCCCTTAAAATCGGTTTAGAAACTGGAGATATAGAATTTGCTTGTCACAGTGCTATGAATTATTGTAACTACTCATTCTTAAGTGGAATTTCTTTAGAAAAGGTTGAGCGAAGACAGACAAAATATGTTAATATGGCTATTAAGTTTAAACAAGATTATGACATATTTTTTGTTAAAATTTATCAGCAGGTTGTTGATAATCTGCGCGGGAAAGCGCCCGACAAATACCTGTTAAATGGCGAGAGTTTTGATGAAGCCAAAATTCTGCCACTTATACAGGAGTCTAACACTGAGATATTACTATTTGCTCTCTATGTTGCTCAAACTATTCTATTTTATTTATTTAAAGATTACGCGCGGGCATTATTAAGCGCTAACTTGGTGGCAAAATATCCTAATGCAGGGTTAGCATTACTTCACAATGCTGTCTACAATTTATACCATTCTCTTACCCTTTTAGCACTCTATCCAGAAGCTCAGCTAGAAACGAAAGAAGAATATCTCAGTCAAGTTGCTGCAAATCAAGAAAAAATGAAGACTTGGGTATTCCATGCGCCGTGCAATTTCCAGCATAAGTATGACTTAGTAGAAGCTGAGAAAGCAAGGGTTTTGGGGCAGAATGGCCAAGCAATGGATTATTACGATCGCGCCATTCAAGGAGCGGCGGAACAGGGATACATTCAAGAAGAAGCGCTGGCAAATGAACTAGCAGCAGAGTTTTACTTCTCGCGTGGAAAAGAGGCGATCGCGGCAGTTTATCTGACAGAATCTCACTCTGCTTATATCCGCTGGGGAGCCACCGCTAAAGTGCAAGACTTAGAACAGCGATACCCTCAGTTCTTCTCGAAAAAGCTCGATCGAGAAGCGGCTAAACTCGAAGTTTCTAAAACGACAACTTCAACTAACACGGGTTTATCTCATCTCGATCTTACCACGGTGATGAAAGCTTCGCAAGCCTTGGCTGGAGAAATTGTTCTCGATAAATTGCTCTCTAAGCTAATGCTGATTGTTCGAGAAAATGCGGGAGCCCAAAAGGGCTCTCTCATCTTAGAGAAAGATGGAGAATTGTTTGTAGAAGCTACTATTACCGAGGAGGGAGATGAAGTCAATGTGTTGCAATCGATTCCCGTATATGTAGGGGCGGATTTAACCAACAATCTAGAAACCACACCGATAACCCCCCTACAAAACCCGCCCTCTTCTAATCTCCCGCTTTCGCTGATTAACTATGTAACGCGAACTCGCGAGAATTTGGTTTTAAATGATGCTAATGCCGAACCCCGATTCAACACCGATCCCTATATTGCCACATTTCACCCTAAATCTATCTTATGCACGCCACTCATTCATCAAGGAAAATTGATCGGATTGCTTTATTTAGAAAATAATCTTACACAAGATGCTTTTACGAGCGATCGCCTGGAAATTTTACGTCTGCTTTCTTCCCAAGCGGCTATCTCTCTCGAAAATGCGCGTCTCTATACGAATTTAGAAACCGCTAAAAATCAATTACAAGACTACAGCAAAACTCTAGAAATTAAAGTAGAAGAGAGAACCCTAGAATTAAAAGAAAAAAATGATAACTTGCAACAAGAAGTCCGCGATCGCCTCCTCGCAGAAGAGGCACTGCGCTTAAGTGAAGAACGGTTTCGCGCCATCTTTGAATCTACCGACGACTTCATCGCCGTGTGGGATCGCAATTATCACTGTCTCTATGCTAATAAATCGTGGCTGGATAATATACATAAGCCGCGCGATCGCGTCATAGGGAAACAATTTAGCGAAATTTTAAAAGATTCTCCAGAATTGATTCCATTGTGGACGAGCCGTTTTGAGACAATCTTTAATACCTGTAAATCGCTGCATTTTGAGGATGCTACTAACGTCGGCGATCGCCCTTCTTATAGCGAATCAACCCTTTCCCCCATTAAAGACTCAGCAGGCAATGTCTTCGCCGTAGGCGTCGTTTATCGAGACATCACCGAACGCAAATTAGCCGAAGCCGCCTTGCGCGACTCAGAAGCGCGATTGAGACAACAAGCGATCGAATTGCAACAAGCTTTAGACGAACTCCGACGCACCCAAATTCAATTAATTCAAAATGAAAAAATGGCCTCTCTCGGTCAATTAGTCGGGGGAGTCGCCCACGAAATCAATAACCCCGCTAGCTTTATTTATGGGAATTTGTCTCACGCGCAAGAATACATTCAAAGCCTATTTCAAATTTTGCACCTCTATCAGCAGCATTATCCAGAACCCGATCCAGAAATTCAAGAACAAGCCGAAGAATATGACCTCGATTTCATTGTCGAAGACTTGCCAAAACTGCTAGAATCGATGCAGATGGGAGTTAAGCGCATCCGCAATATAGTCTTATCTCTGCGTAATTTCTCCCGTTTGGATGAAAGCGATATGAAGCGGGTAGACATTCACGAAGGCATAGAGAGTGCGCTACTAATTTTGCAAAATCGCCTCAATAAAAATGATGGGACTCCAGCTATTGAAGTCATCAAAGAATATGGCGCTCTGCCCGAAATCGAGTGCTATGTGGGACATCTAAATCAGGTATTTATGAATATTCTCACGAATGCGATCGATGCTTTAGAAGAAGGAAAAGAGAAATTGGGAAGTCCCCAGTCCCCAATCCCTACCATTCGCATTCGCACGGAACTTATAGACAACAAAATTGCTGTCCGAATTGCTGACAACGGTTCCGGCATACCTGAAGAAATCCAGCAGAATATTTTTGACCCCTTCTTCACCACTAAACCTGTTGGTAAGGGGACGGGTTTAGGATTGTCAATTAGCTATAAAATAGTGGTGGAAAAACACGGCGGAAATTTGCGCTGCATTTCGTCACCAGGGAAGGGGGCAGAATTGATCGTAGAAATTCCGCTGCGACAGCTCATTAAAACCTAACCTTCCAGGGAGCATCCCGATTTTGCAAATAGACTGCCAGCAGCTAAAATAAAGAGAATAGATCGGGGAAAAAAAATGAGCCTAACTCCCGAAGAACAATTACGGTTATCAGCTTGTACTCAAGAAATAGCGCAAATCCTCTACAGAAATACAGATTCAGCAGAAATAGCTACCCTAGAAGGGCTTGAGAAAGTAGTACGTCAACAGATGTTAGAATATGTCAGCCCCAAAGTTGCCCTTTTTTTATCCAAAAAGTAACTAAAACGGTTAAAGGGCGCACGCGCACGCTCAACAGTTGTGTAGGACGGCTCTTAATTACACAAAAACAAGCAAACCGCTTGGGGGTGGAGGCTTACAGCCGTAGAAGTCCAATGCTTGAAAAATGCTGTTTTTTACTTTCTGCTTCGGAGTCGTACCAAAATGCCTCTGTTGACCTGGCCACCCTCACAGGAGTTAAGGTCAGCCATAGCAGTCAAAACAGACTTGTGCAACGCCAAGAATTTCCCGTCCCTGAAGTCAAACAGGCTCTAGCACAAGTGAGCATAGATGGCGGTAAAGTGCGACTCCGAACCGAACGGGGACTCCCATGTCAGTGGCGCGACTATAAGGCAGTGCGCTTGCAAGACCTTTACTATGGCGCTTTTTTCCAAGATAACTTAAGCCTCACAGATTGGGTGAATAGTCAGTCGCTAACTAATCCTGTAATCTGTTTAGGAGATGGTCACTCCGGGTGCGCGTGAATTTATTCAAGGAAATTGCGACAACTTCACAAAGGCAGGAAATCTTAGACTGGTATCACCTGAAAGAAAATCTGTATAAAGTTGGTGGCTCCGGCAAGCGGCTTAAACGGAACTTACCCCTGCAGGGGGTAGTTTCGGTGGCTGTATTCTTTGAGCCGTATTCGTTTTAGCTATTTGGCAGTTCCAATTTTGTAGCCATGTATTTAAGATTTTCTTAATATTTAGAACCAAAGTATTGCTGTATCATAAAATTAACTCAAACCCGCTCCACATAAGGGTTGTAAAAAGTTGTAGTCATGTACTTGATTTTCCCGCTCCAGGAAAGTCTTGCCCTGTAATGGTTTCAGAAGAAATGAATCTTATGTGCGGGGTAAGTTCCGCTTAAACAAGCTGAGGCTTTGTTATGGCGTGGTCGGGTAGAAGATGCGATCGCTATTTTTGACAACTGCCACAGTCGGCAAGTCATTAATTTCCGTGCCTACCTCAAAAAACACCGTCTTCGCCTTGTGGACTATGAAACTTGTCAAGAATTACAACCAGGCTCCATCGGTTCGGGAGCGGTAGCATCAGCCGTCAAGCAAATAGGTAGAAGGCTAAAAATTTCATTCTTCGCAGTGGAAATCTGAAAGTGTTTCTCAAATGTTGCAACTGCGTTGTGCCTACTTAAATGGTGAATTTGCAGTTTAATGTTTTTGCAAAATCGGGATGCTCCCGATAACTTCAATGTAGGGTGCTGATGGCGCACAGAACTCCTACATACGGCGAGCCAAAAGATTTGTTGGGTGAAGTTGTGTTATGTTGATTTTCAATTGCTTCAATGAAAGCTATTTTAGATTTAATATTTTGGATTTTGGACGGTTAAAATGAAACTCAGAATCCTCGCTGCTGTAACGCTAGTGAGCTCGATCGCCCCGATCGCTCCTGCACCCGCCGAGAACATCCAACACACGCAACAATTACTAGCCACCCGAGAGTGCCCCAACTGCGACCTCAGCAGTGCTGGCTTGGTTTTAGCCAACTTAACAGGAGCCAATCTCAAAGGTGCTGACTTGAGGTTGGCTAACCTCAGCCGAGCCAACCTGACAGGGGCTGACCTCAGCGGTGCCAACCTCAGCGGCACCAGTCTGTTTGGCGTCAACCTGACAGGGGCTAACCTCAGCGGTGCCAACCTCAGCGGTGCGGACTTGAGAAGTGCGTATCTCAGCGACGCCAATTTGCTCAACGCCAATTTAACTAACGCGCAACTGCTCGGAGTTAGAGGAATGCCAACAAATATCGGCACCGCTGAAGACTTCTACCGGTTGGGAGTGCTGGAAGCTCAAGCAGGAAACTACAGAAACGCCATTGATTATTACAATCAAGCCCTGAATCTGAAATCGGATGTAGCCGCCGTTTATTTTGCCCGCAGTATGTCTCGCGCTGACTTGGGAGACTTCGCCGGCGCGGCTCAAGACGCTGCAGTAGCAAACCAACTCTTTGCCGCTCAAGGAAATACCCAAGGTCAGGAGTTGTCAAAGCAGTTAGGCGAAGCCATTGTAGCGCGCCAAAAGCCTACGGAACCCCGCACGGGGGGCGGTGGCAACTTTATGAGTCTTCTCGGTTCGATCGGTTCTGTGCTGGTGAAGCTAATCTTGCCTTAAAGAGTTGTGAACGACCTCGGCCTCCTCCAACGACTTTTCATGCTGCGCCAACCCAAGGGATGCAGACCGTTTCATACACCCATCTGGCTTTACTAAACCTCTAAAGTATCTAAGGCAGATATACTTAGCCTAGTCTCAATATATGTGTCTAGGCTAGTTTCACTATTTAAGGACAGAATATGAATAGATTTGAAAATATATCAGTAAGGGGTTTTCGGCGTCTTCAAAATATTGAGCTTGAGATGAGAAATCTCATCGTCATGATTGGTGCAAACGGAGCAGGAAAAACTTCTTTTTTAGATGTTCTTTCAATACTAGCAGCTTCAGCAAGTGGAAATTTACAGAATTTATTGCAACTTAAAGGTGGCTTGAATGAAATTTTAACAAGAGGTAAAGTACAAGAACTTGAAATTGAAATTTCAATGCAAGTGCCAAAGGAACAAGCTTTGAAGTACAGCTTAACATTGTCACCTAAAGGTTTATCTTATGAAGTTATAGACGAATCTTTAACACAGCAGAGAAATCCCCACAGAGCTGAACCATTCAAGTATATTGAATCACAAGGTTTGGATATTAAATATTCTCAAGAAGAAAGCAGAGGATTTGTGAGACCGACTTGGGATCACAATCCTCTTGAAACATCCCTTTCTCAAGTTCCTAAAATGTATCGCGAACCAGAGAACCTGAGAAAGAGCCTTGCTTCTTGCACATATTATGGAGCACTCGATGTTTCAGAGAAAAGTCCAATTCGTCTACCTCAAGCAATGCGCCCTGCAAAGTTGCCTGGAGCAAGCGGTGAAAACCTCGTTTCCTGTCTTTATGACCTTCGGGAAACCGATCGAGACAGTTTTGAAATGGTTGAAAATATCATTTCTGCTGCCTTTCCAGATTTCGAGCGGTTAAACTTTCCTCCGGTTGCCGCAGGAACTATGTCTATGACTTGGACAGATAGAAATTTTCCTCAGCCTTTCTATGTCCATGAGCTATCAGAGGGAACGCTGCGCTTCCTCTGGTTGGTTGCGCTCCTGCAAAGTCAAACTTTAACAACCGTCACGTTGCTAGATGAACCAGAAGTTAGCCTACACCCGGAACTCTTAAGACACTTAGTTTATTTAATGAGAGAAGCTTCAAAACACACTCAACTGATAGTTGCCACACACTCAGATAGACTCATCCGATTTCTCGATCCAAGCGAGGTTTTGGTCTGCGATTTGGAAGAAGGGGAGGCAAAAATGAGGTGGGGTGACACTTTTAACCTGGATAAATGGTTAGAAGATTACAGTCTTGACCAGGTTTGGGAAATGAATGTGATGGGTGGCCGTCCATGAGAATTGCTATTTTGGTTGAAGGTGCTACTGAAATGGCATTTAGAAAGAAGCTTCATGAGTTTCTGCAAAGTCGTTTAGAGCAAAAAATGCCCAGACTAGACTTTAAACCACAACATGGTGGAATTCCCAAGGAAGGGAAACTCAAGAAAATAGTTGAAACTCTCCTCGATAATGATGGCTATGATGCTGTAATTGCACTTACAGACGTTTATACCGGAAAGCCGGACTTTAAAGACGCCAATGATGCTAAAGAGAAAATGAGGACATGGGTAGGTAAAAACCCAAAATTCTATCCTCACACAGCATTACATGATTTTGAAGCATGGCTTCTTCCCTACTGGACAACTATCCAGAAGCTAGCGAAACACAACCTTTCTGCTCCTAGCGGTTTGCCTGAAACAGTGAATCATCAAAAGCCACCTTCCTATTGGATTAAGGAGATTTTTAGCTCTGGAAAACGCGGAAAAGACTATAACAAAGTGATTGATGGAATGGCTATTTTGAAAAAAAACGATCTGATGATTGCGATTCAAGCTTGTCCAGAACTAAAAGCTTTTGTGAATCGAATTATCTCTCTCTGCGATGAAGAGAAAATAATTTCTTGACTTAAAACGCGATCGCTGTTAATTACCCGAATTCTTAAAGAAGTCGGGTATCTGGCTGTGTTGTTTTTTTAGGTTGTTCTAGTTAATTCAGCGGAATCTCGATCCAGAACTCTGTACCTTGACCGGGTACAGAAATACACTTGAGTACGCCTTGGTGTTTCTCAACTACAATTTGATAACTGATAGACAGTCCTAAACCCGTACCCCGACCGACGGGTTTAGTAGTAAAAAAGGGATTAAATATGTGAGAGATTAATTCTTTGGGGATGCCGTGACCGTTGTCGGCAATACAAATTCCTACCGTTTTTTCATCGATTAATTCAGTGCGAATCCGAATGCAAGGGGATGCGAAATCAGGAATCAAACACTCGGTGGTGGCATTTATATCTCCTGACTCGACAGCCAGTTTTTGGGAGCTTAAATGTGTCGCCGCTGCACTTGCCGCTTTAAATGGAAGATTAATAACTCGCTCTTTTTGTCTCATTTCTAGGGCGTCAAGGGCATTACCGATCAGATTCATAAATACCTGATTGAGCGAGCTGGCATAGCATTCTACTAAGGGCAAATTGCCGTATTCTTTAATGATTTCTACAGTGGAGCGATCGGATTTAGCTTTGATCCGATGCTGCAAAATCAACAGGGTATTCTCGATACCTTCGTGAATGTCAACGGCTTTTTTCTCGGTTTGATCGCTTCTGGAAAAATTGCGCAAAGATACAACTAATTGGCGGATACGGTCAACTCCGACTTTCATGGAACCCAAAATTTTGGGCAAATCTTCGGCCAGAAATTCTATGTCGATCGCTTCGGAACACTCGCTAATTTCTGGGTCGGGATTGGGATAGTGTTGGCGGTAGAGTTCCACCAAGCAGAGCAAATCTGTGGTGTATTCGCTGGCGTGGGACAGATTGCCGTAGATAAAGTTAACGGGGTTATTGATTTCGTGGGCGACGCCCGCCACCAGTTGTCCGAGACTTGACATTTTCTCGGTTTGAATCAGTTGGGCTTGGGTATTGTGCAGTTCTGTGAGGGTTTTAGCTAGCTGTTCGGCCTTTGCTCGATCGGCTGCTGCTGCATTGAGACTTTCTTGATAAAGTTCTGCTTGGTGAATGGCGATCGCAGCTTGAGCAGCCAAATTTTGCAGCAATTCCTGTTCTGCTGTTTGCCAAACTCTCGGCCCGGAACACTCGTGGACAATCAGCAAACCCCAAAAATGGGAATCTTGGCCGATTGGCACAATTAAACTTCCCCTCACCTGTACTTTTTCCAAAAATTCGCGGTGGCAGGGCGTTAAATCATCAGTATAAATATCATTAATTGCTCGCACCCGTCCTGCTCGGTAAAAGCAGTCTGAGTCTTCCGCCAACCATTCTTGTGGAAATTTGATACCTAAAATTGACTGCCACTGGCCCCGGACAGCTTCTACAACTACCTCGCCGTCGAACCCTGCGGCAAATTGATAAATTATGGTGCGATCGTTATCGAGCAAAACTCTCACTTCTCGCACAATAGTTTGCAGTATAGTTTTTAAGTCTAAGGTGCTACGAATCTGGTCTCTAACTCGCGTCAATACTTTGGCAAATTCCAAAGATTTTTGCAATTGGGCGGTACGTTCAAGAACTTGGCGCTCCAAGTTGGCATTCAGAGTCTGCACTTCTTTATAAAGAACGTACTGACCAATTGCCGAACAAAATTGGCTGCCTATAGCTAAAGCTTGCTCGATGTCCTCGCACTTCCACTCGGGCGACTGACCTTTTTTTATTTCTCGCCAGACTTCAAAGGATTGTCTGGGAAGGATTTGTGCAGCGCTGCTGTCAAAGCGGCCGGCCCACAGTTTTTCGGTATCAATTGCATTGCGAAAAACTGTCAAACAGCCGACTACTTGTTGTTTGTGGTGCAGGGGAATTACCAGCAAACCCCTAATTTTAGTAGATTGGAAAGCTGGAACTAAAACTCTAAATAAAGGTTCTTTGTATAAGTCGGTAATTATCAAAATTGGAAATTGAGAATTAGTAAAATTCGCCAATTTTGGAAATTGTTCGGTATTTTTTAATCCTTGGGTTAGCCATTCCTGCCAGAGGGGATGAGCTTCGATCTCCTTAACTTTTTCCCAGTTGGGAAGTGTCGGTTGTTCTCCTGTTGTGAACAGTTCAAAGGTAGCATCACTGTGGCCCGGGGCAATGGGAAATCTTTCTTCAATCTTGGGAGCAGATAACTTTTCACCCTTGATTTTCGGGGGGTTCAGATAGAGTCGGCCGCCGCTGCCGCCCAAAGCGGTGACGGTGGCTTCTAAACCCTGCTGCAGTTGAATGTTGACCTGACCGTACAACAAGGCTGCTATGCGGCTCACGGTAGCTTCGCGGGCGGCTTGAGAGCGGGTTTGCTGGAGGAGGAGCGCGTGGGCGATGGCGCTAGACAATTGATCTGATACAAGCTGAACTACTTCTAAATCTAGTGGTGAAATATTGAGGGGGGCACAGTGGTGAGACACTAAAAGCCCCCACAGTTCGATGTGAATTTTTTGATTATTTCCTGGCTCGTATCGAGTTAGACACGTGGTCGCCTCGCAGATATCTGTTTTGCTGTTTTGCGACGCTATCCTGCGGTGCAAAATCGGCACGACTAAGGAAGATTGCACTCCCATTGCCATCAGGTAAGCGGTGTGGCAAGGATCGAGCGATCTGTAGTGCATCTCTTCATTTACTAAAGGTTGACCTGTGTCTGCAGCATCGAGGGGACTCAGGACGATCGTCCCCGAGTTAACATCTATTATTGTCCGCTGGCGCAAAGTGACATACATCTCCCGCGCGCTCGCGGGAATGTCGTCTGCGGGAAAGTGCAGTCCTTTCAAGGAAGGAAGATGGTTGTTATTAATTGACTCAGCAACAACTTCTCCACTGCCGTCGGCACTAAACCTGTAAATCATAATGCGATCTGTTTTCAAAAAAGACCGCACTTCTGCTACCGTACTGGTTAAAATATCTTCTAATTCTAAAGATTGACGAATGCGTTCAGTTATCCGCCTTACTAAAACTTCTCTGTCTAGTTTATGATGTAATTCTTGGGTATTTTCTGTGAGTTGCATAAATCTCCTTTTGTAATTATACAATGATAATAAGAAGTTTTTATCGGCTTTTGGAGCGCTCAAACTCAAAGGCATCAGCCTGAGTTTTCAACTCAACCGACCTGTACAATCGCTCGGTGGCGCACTGGTGAGAGACGGCGATGTATCCCCTCTGGCGCGCTGTGGTAAGAAAAATCTGCGATCGCCCCGGTTTAGTCCTTGCCTTCAAGAAGCAGAGCGACTTAAGCAAATAATAATTATTATTTTAATCTTCTTATAAATTTCTCGCAATCTTAAAATCTCACTATCAGAATTATTGATTGTGAGGATAGTTTGACATTTGTTTGTATAACTTCATATAATGAGCATTAACGAAAGAATTTGAGATTTGTCAGCTCCCCTGGCGCTGACAAATCTCGCTGCGCACGCTCATCAGAATTTTACCCAAATGATTTTGGCCGGTGCGGTCGCAGCCGCACCCCCAGTAATAATCCGTTGGCGAATCCTCGACAATCACTCGATCCCCTGTGGCGAGGAGAATAGCTTGAATGTCTGTATGAGCGAGAAACTTAGTTAAAACTGCTTCGCGCATAATGGGAATTTTCACCGCTTCCCAATCAGCGCGCATCTGGTGGTTGGGATCGCGACCTAATTTGGCAGCTTCCTGGGGAGTTGCTACGGCTCGAATCGCCGCCACTAATCTTTCATCAACGGTGACAAATTTTTGGGCTTGATAGTAATGTTCCACAGTCAACCAATCTTGACCGTACAGGCTAATTTCGTGTAGTGAAAAATTAGAAAAGCAGCCGTAAGGCTCCTCTACTTTATAAAAATAAATTATCATTTGATTTTAGATTTTAGATTTTAGATTTTAGATTTTACAAGATTTACGCAGAACCTAATTATCTAGGGTGCTTAGGGGCGCACCTTACCGCTATTGGGAATGAAGAATTGAGAATCAGGAATTGGGATTTAAGAATATTCTCTCTTCTTTCTTCACCTCGATCCTCGAAATTCATGCGTTAAATCCGTTGCCGAACTTCCTTCGTTCTAAAATGGCATCAGCTTTTTAAGAGCAGGGTTAGCGATATCGGTATAACGCAGTTCGCCACGCAAAATTTTGCCCGACGCCAGCAGCGATCGCTAATTTGAGGCCCGCTCTGCAAGCAGTTCCTGTAAACTGATTGAATGCCCCAGCCCAGCGACAGGCCCAAACCATATCAGTTCCCCATTGTTCGGCGATCGATTTAGTGTAACTATCCTTAGCGTTGCCTGCACCTTCAAGAGTTCGACATATCGCCTGAGCAGCCTTAAATCGACTAAATAGGGCAGGTCGAACCCCCTCACCGGAGAGGGGGTCGGCAAGAGGGGTGGCGTCTCCTAAAAGCAGCGCATTTTGCGAGTGCAATTGGCGATCGCCATCCCACATACTCCTGAGGTGTTTCCGCACGTTGCTGACACTAACATCCGCACCGCACTTAGTTGCGTAGTCGGCAAAAATTTTCTCGATATCTTTTGGCTTGTCGCCGCGCATCGCAGCAATACTCAAAGAGTAGCCGTCAGCTTTGGGAAAGCTCGAGATAAAACCTTTTTTTATAGTACCAAAATCGAAATAGATGGCATCGGCCTTGATTGAGCGAGTTTCTAAACTTGCGATCAAACAGAGTTTTGGTTCTTTCAATACGAGCCACTCAGTCATCTGCCCGCCGGCACCGTCAGCAGCAATCAAATAGCGGCCGGAAAGGGGTTCTGAGTTTGTTTTAACTTCCCCAACATAATTTTTAAACTCAATTTCTTTGACTTCTGTAGATGCTCCAATTTCCTCACCAGTTTTTTGAGCTTGTTTAATTAAAAAATTGTCAAATACATCTCGCTGTACCGTCGAAATTGGCGAATCTATCTCAACTTTCACCGGGTTTCCCATTTTCCAGGTGTAGCTAATTTTATTAGCTTTCATCGAAATAGCTGGCGTCCTGTCAAAATCGAGCCATTGGGCGATCGTCCCAGAAACGCCGCCACAAGGTTTATTGCGGAGCAAAAATGCTTTCTCTACTAACAAAACAGAACGTCCCTGCTTTGCCAAGTGATCGGCTGCTGTGCTACCTGCATGGCCTGCACCGACAATAATGCAATCAAACATTTTCGGTTATGGGTAATTGGTGATGGGTAATTGGTGATGGGGAACCGGGAATTGGTAACTCTTGAAGTGTTAAATCTTGAGTTTTTAACTCACAAATGAGAACTCATCTAGCGTCTGCGCGTTGTTCGCGGTCGCCTGTTGGCAATCTCAAAACTATTCCCATTCCCCATGCCCAATTTCCCATTCCCTAAACTGTCGTGATATCTTTCTCTTTCGCTGCCAGAACTTCTTCTATTTTGGCAACGTACTTGTCCGTCAGCTTTTGAATTTTATCTTGCAAGTCGCGGGATTCATCTTTAGAGATATCGCTGCTTTTTTCCTGCTTGCGAATCGAGTCAACGGCATCGCGGCGGATATTGCGAATTGCAACTTTACCTTCTTCGGCAAACTTCGCGGCCATTTTGACAAATTCTTGGCGTCTGTCGCTCGTCAGCGGCGGAATATTCAAGCGAATAACTGAACCGTCGTTGTTGGGAACGAGTCCTACATCGGACAGGGAAATTGCTTTTTCGATCGAGGTCAGCGCTGTGCGATCGAACGGTTGAATGGTAATCGTAGTCGCATCCGGCGTGCCGATGTTGGCAAGGGATTTGATCGGAGTTGGAGAACCGTAGTAGTCTACCATGACTCGATCGAGGAGGGAGGCGTTGGCGCGTCCCGTCCGAATAGTATTAAAAGACCGTTGAGTAGCCTCAACTGCCTTTTGCATATGATCTTCTGCGTCAGCTAACTTCACAAAAACCTCCGACAAGAGTTCCAATAGATTCTCCCATTACAGCTCGGTAGATGTTGCCCGACACCGAGAGGTCAAATACCATAATAGGAATATTATTTTCTTTGCAAAGGGCGATCGCCGTACTGTCCATCACCCGCAAATCTTGATTCAAGACGTGGGCATAGGTGAGGGTTTGATACCTGCGCGCGTTGGGGTTGAGGTGGGGGTCGGAATCGTACACCCCATCTACCTTAGTAGCTTTAAAAATCACCTCTGCATCAATTTCAGCCGCCCGCAAAGCGGCTGTAGTATCAGTAGTAAAAAAAGGGTTGCCAGAACCGGCACCAAAAATCACTACTCGTTTTTTTTCGAGGTGGCGAATTGCCCGCCGCCGGATGTAGGGTTCAGCTACTTCTTGCATGGCGATCGCCGATTGCACCCGCGTTGGCACTCCTGCTTGTTCCAGGGCATCCTGCAAAGTGATAGCATTCATCACCGTAGCAATCATGCCCACATAATCAGCCGTTGCCCGATCCATCCCTGCCGAAGCAGCTTTCACCCCGCGAAAAATGTTGCCGCCACCGACAACAATCGCGATTTGAATGCCTTCGGACACGACTTTGGCCACTTCCTGGGCGATCGACCCAACGACTACCGGATCGATGCCGTAGCCCAAGCTGCCCATCAGCGCTTCACCGCTGAGCTTCAGCAAAACTCGCTGATATACCATCCCCATGCCGCCACTATTTTTTTACTCTTTTTGCCTCCACCATAAGATAGCAGTACGGGTGCATTTTGAACATCAATTACCCAGAACAGCCATCCTGCTTGTGCTGCCAGAGAATTTGTTTGTTGCGTTGGCTGCTACGTGAACAGGCTTTCCGGCCTGTTCCACAACCGGATTTTTTGTGGGAGTCGGGGTTAAGCTTCTAGCTAGCCCCTAAAAGAATCAATCCTTGGGAACGAAATTAAGAGCAGCAGAATTCATGCAGTAACGCTGACCGGTAGGTTTGGGCCCGTCGTTAAATACGTGACCGAGATGAGCGTCGCAAACAGCGCACAGTACCTCTGTTCGGCGCATGAACAAGCTGTTATCCGACTCGCACTTGACATTTTCTTCGCTAACGGGAGCGTAGAAACTCGGCCAACCGGTACCGGAATCGTACTTGGTTTCTGATTTAAATAGCTCAGTGCCGCAGCAAATACACTTATAAGTTCCTGGTTTTTTGTTGTCGTGATATTCGCCGCTAAAAGCTCTTTCCGTTCCTTTTTTGCGGGTGACTTTAAACTGTTCTGGCGTGAGTTGTTGTTGCCATTCAGCGTCGGTTTTTTTAACTTTTCCAGTCATGATTTGATGTTGGGTTAAGATGTATTTAGCTGTTGAGTGTTGATGGTTAACAGTTAACTGTTGAGTGTTGACGGTTAACCGTATATTGCTAGTTAACTCATGCCTCCATTAATATTAACCTAATTGGCTCGAAATGAACATACCAGGGAAAAGGATTGTCCTTAATAGCCCTCCACTTTTCCTTGAAAAATTCGGCTTGCAAGTGATAATCTTGGGAATCATTGGGAGGCGAGTGCAATTTGAGATATAATGTCACCCGGTGCGGAGTTTCCACAGTCGAGGCGATCCAACAAGCAAATGTATTTTCGCGATCGCACCCGCTAACAAAACTCAGTTGATGAGCCCGAATTCCCACAGAAACTAGAGATTTGGGAAGGGGTTCGACTACAGTCAGAGTACAGCCCCAGTCGATCGCCTCCACAAGAGTTACGGAGATCGGTTTAGCTGCTGAGAAATTCTTGCAGCCCGTCAACTGGGCGACAGTGAAGTTGCCAGGGCGATCGAAAATGTTCTGTTTTGTATCAAAGGCGATCGGCCTTCCCTCTGCCAATACCAACAGATTTTTGCACACCCGGTAAACTTCCTCTAAATTGTGGCTGACAAACAAAGTAATGCCCCCATAATTAGCCAGAGTCTGCATTAACTCGCGTTCCAGTTGACTCCGCAAGTGAGTGTCCAAAGCAGAAAACGGTTCGTCTAACAGCAGCAAATCGGGAGAAGGGGCGATCGCCCTTGCCAAAGCCACCCGCTGCTGTTGGCCCCCTGAAAGTTCGTGCGGGTAGCGGTTTTCCAGTCCCGACATTTGCACCGAAATTAGCTGTTCTTTTACCCGAAGTTGTTGCTCGCTTTCAGATAAATGCTGCAAGCCAAACGCAATATTTTGAGCAACAGTCAGGTGAGGAAATAAAGCATAGTTTTGAAACAAAAAACCGATCCGGCGGTCTTTAGAAGCTACATTAATACCCTGTGCTGAGTCAAATAAAACCCTGCCATTGACGGCAATTTTACCGCTGCTGGGAGTTTCCAAACCGGCGATGCAGCGCAGAGTCATGCTTTTGCCGGAACCCGACGCGCCCAAAATTCCCAGCACTTCCGGGCCGATATCAAAGCCAACATCCAAGGCAAAGCTGGAAAGAGGTTTGAAGATGTGCAAACAAAGTCCGCTTTTCAGTTGTTTTTGGGGTTTTGTGGTAAAACTAGACGTTACTTGGGGAATATTTGATTGCAATCTGTAGCTCGAATTCGCTTTGGGCGAGATCCTTTGTAAATCCGTCCAAAAATTAACAGCAGTTAGCACGCTCAAAGAAATACTCAGAATAATCAAAACCCAAATAGCAGCTTGCCTCATCTCCCCAGCTTCCACAGCAAAATAAATTGCCATCGGGATAGTTTGAGTTTGTCCGGGAATATTCCCCGCTAACATCAACGTCGCGCCGAATTCACCCAAAGCGCGAGCAAATGCGAGAATAGTTCCTGCTAAAATTCCCGGCCATGCTACCGGCAACATAATCCGCCAAAAGACTTGCCACTCCGACGAGCCCAAAGTGCGGGCTGCATTGAGAAGATTGGCATCAATTTGCTCAAAAGCTCCCAAAGCAGTTTTATACATGAGGGGAAATGATACAACTGTGGCAGTAATGGCGGCGGCTTGCCAAGTGAAAATTATAGTTAAGTCGAATTGTAGCAAAAATTGACCGATCGCCCCATTTCTGCCAAACAGCAGCAGCAGCAAAAATCCGACTACTGTCGGCGGCAAAACTAAGGGAGAAATGAAAATCCCTTCAATCAAAGCTTTACCTCTGATGCGAGTTGAAAGCATCCACCGGGCGGCGGCTATTCCCAGAAAGAAGGTAAAAAAAGTTGCGATGGCTGATGATTTCAGAGATATCCACAGCGGAGAAAAATCAAATTCCATAAATCGTAGGGACGGGTTTCACCAACAATAATTGCCTCAAACAAATATTTTCCTAAACCGCCCCCCCAAAGATAAATCAAAATGTATAATTTTGGGATTCGCTCGTAGGGGCGGGTTTTACCCACAATCTTGGGCTAATACCAATAATCTCGTAAACCCGCCCCCACCCAACGGCAAATCGAAATGTACCTCTTTGAATACACAAAGTTATCTGTTGTGTGAGGGCGGGTTTATATAGATTGTTGGCCGGAATTAGATATTGTTGGTAAAACCCGCCCCTACAAAATTTGGTTGTATGAGACTAATTAACGAGTGTGAGGGCGGGTTTATATAGATTGTTGGTGGGAATTAGATATTGTTGGTGAACCCGCCCCTACAGAATTTGGTTGTATGAAACTAATTAACTAGCTATGCCAAACCCGTATTTCTGAAATACTATTTTAGCCCGATCGCCCCCCAAAAAGTCAACAAACCCTTTCGCAGCAGCCGGATTGCGGCTGTTTCTGATAACTGCCAGCGGGTAAACAATGGGCGAATGCAAATTTTCCGCAGCCGTTAGCCGCAAAGTTACTTTGTCAGAGGCTTTGGCGTCAGTTGTGTAAACTATGCCAGCATCCGCATTGCTGCTTTCGACAAATGTCAGCACTTGGCGGACGTTATTTCCTAGCACTAATTTTGGCTGGAGTTGCTGCCACAATCCCAGCTTAGTTAGCATTTCTTGAGCGTATTGTCCCACAGGTACGCTTTTCGGTTCGCCGATCGCAATTTTGTTGATTCTGGCATCTGTCAACTGTTTGAAATCGTTCAAAGCAACGCCGTTTTTAGGAGTAATCAAAACCAGGCGATTTGTTAGTAAATTGCGGCGCGTGTCGTTAATTAACAGGTTAGATTGCTGCAAATCATTCATTTGTTTTGTAGCAGCGCTGAAAAATACATCTACCGGTGCTCCTTGCTGAATTTGCTGTGCGAGAGCGCCGGAAGCACCGAAATTATAAGTAATATTAACTTTGGGATTGCTGCTTTGATAAACTGTTTTGAGTTCTTGTAAAGCTTGTGAGAGGCTGATAGCGGCGGATACTGTTAAGGATGTTTGCTGCTGTGCTCTGACTGGAGGAACGCTTTGAAACAAGTTCCAAGTAATTAGTAGTGTCATTGCCACGACGGCTACTACAATTAAGTTAAGGATGCGTTTTGTTTTCATAGGGCTATGTTCTAATTTTTTATAGGGCGAGTGAGAAATCTAGCTTACAGCAGCTTCGGATCGTTATGGTACATTAGAACTAAACTTTTCGTGCAAATTGAGAATGTAAAACCTGACGCACCCTATCATAATGCAGTAGGGTGCGTCAGCTACTATTATTTTCGATAAAAACCAACAATCTCACAACAGACGCACCTTTCAACTAATGACTAATGACTACGATCGCCATTTGATAGAACAGCCTATAGCCTCTGTAGTTGAAGGCTCAACGGGTTGGCTGTTGAGCAATTGGTCGATCGCACTTCGCAGATAAGAAACCTGCACCGCCGCCGGATCGTCAGCGTTGTCGTCAATTAAACCTTTATAGCGCAGTTTGCCGTCTTGGTCTAACAAAAAAACCTCCGGCGTTTTAGAAGCCCCAAAACTTTCAGCCACATCTTGAGCAACATCTCGGATGTAGGGGAAATTGAGTTGATTGTTAGCCGCAAAAGTTTTCATATTCTCAAAACTATCTTCAGGATATTGATTTGCGTCATTAGCATTCATCCCGATTAAAGTAACGCCTCGATCCTGAAACTCTGCTTGAATTTCTTTCAGGCGATTTAGATAAAACTGCACGTAAGGGCAATGATTGCACATAAATATCACCGCGATCGCCCGAAATTTTTCTAAATATCGAGCTAAATGGTGAACTTCTTCGTCAACTCCCGGCAGTTCAAAATCGGGAGCGTAGCCGTTAATAGGAGTACCCGTTGTATCGATTAGTAAACTCATGTTTTCACGAGGTGAAGAGCAGTTTTGCAAGCATGAAATATGAAACTGTTAGCGCGAATAAAATTGGCTGTTTTTTGGATTTAGCTTAATTCTAGCCTTTACCAACAGCCTATGAGTGATTCGTACTTGGCGATTTATCCCTCGTCTGGCTTTAGCCAACCTTGAGCCAGAGCTTGATACCCAATCATTTTGTACGCTAATTTGGCGGCGGTAAATTCTGAGACTACAGAATCTACAACCGGTGCTAATTCCATAATGTCACACCCGATTACTTCGTAGGACTCGAAGACGCGACGCAAAAATCCGGTGAGGGAATACCAATTTAACCCGCCCGGTTCGGGTGTTCCCACTCCTGGAATTAAAGTCGGATCGATGCCGTCTAAGTCGATCGTCAAAAATACTCGCTTAGTTGTTATGCTGGCAATTGCGCGATCGGCCCAATCCGGTTGAGTAGCGATTTCCCTAGCTCGAATCACGTTTAGCTGTTTTGCTTTAATCAAGTCGGCTTCTTCTTTGCAGATAGCGCGAATCCCGATTTGCAGTGTCGGCAAGCCCATATCTACAATACGTCGCATCACGCAGGCGTGGTTGTGAATCGACCCTTCGTACTCGTGCCGCAAGTCGCCGTGGGCGTCGATTTGCACGACTGTGAAAGGTTCGTTTGGGTATGCTTGGCGATAACCTTCGACAACACCGGCAGTGATACTGTGTTCGCCTCCGAGGGAGATGACAAATTTATTTTCGGTAACTAGCTGGTGGACTGCAGCTTGGGTGACTTGCAGCATTTCTGACGATGAAACTGGTTGCCTGTTGCGCGTATCGGCGATCGGCTCTTTTGTATAAATTCCGACATCGTAGCAAACTTCGGAATCTAGTTCTTCGTCGTAGCACTCGAGTTGATGAGAAGCTTCTAGAAGTTTCGCCGGCCCGTTTTCGCACCCCCGGCGGTAAGTGGTGGTAGCTTCGTAGGGAATTGGTAAGATTACTACTTTGGCGGTGTCGTAGTCTGGTACAATTTCTGACCCCAGAAACGGTACGACAGCAGTGGAAACGATCGTTGGCATAAGGGAAATTTCAATAAGGCAAAGAAGTCAGCATCTTTAATCCTGACATAATATCGGCCCTAACTGCAAAGTAAGAAGGAAGAAGGAAGAAGGAAGAGGGAAGAAGGAAGAAGGAAGAGGGGAGAGGGAAGGAAGGCTGAGGATTTATGCTCGGGGCCATCTCCCCGTGGTTGCCTCGAATTGCGATAGGGTTTGTAGTAATGACTTGAGTCCTTTGCAGCCTTGCATTCATCTAAAATCTAAAATCTAAAATCTAAAATCTAAAATCTAAAATCCCATGACATTTTCTACTCCCACTCCGTCAACAGTTGCTGCACCTCAAACTTGGCTGTGGAAAGGCTTTCCGATTTGCTACCAGGCTGCGGGTTCCCAGGGGCCTGCGGTGGTGTTTGTCCACGGTTTTGGTGCGTCTTGGGGCCACTGGCGCAAGAATTTGCCGGCATTAGCTGCTGATTGTCGGTGTTATGCGATCGACCTCATCGGTTTTGGCGGTTCTGCTAAACCCGCGCCCAAACTTGAGATTGACTATACTTTTGAAACTTGGGGACAGCTAATTGCTGATTTTTGTCGGGAAGTTGCGGGCGGGCCGGCTTTTTTGGTGGGAAATTCGATCGGCTGCGTGGCAATTATGCAAGCTGCTGTGGATTTTCCCGATATTGCTTCTGGCGTAATTTTACTTAATTGTTCTTTGCGCTTGCTGCACGATCGCAAACGCGCCGAAATGCCTTGGTATCGCAGTATGGGAGCGCCAATTGCACAAAAAGTTTTAAATGTCAAGTGGATAAGTCAATTATTTTTTAAACAATTAGCAACGCCAAAAACAGTAAAAAAAGTGCTTTTGCAAGCTTATCGCCGTCCTGAAGCTGTCAGCGACGAACTGGTCAATATGCTGCTGGAACCTGCCAAAGACAGCGGCGCAGTCGAAGTATTTGTAGCATTTATCAGTTATTCTCAAGGCCCGCTACCGGAGGATTTGTTGCCTCGTTTGAGCTGTCCGGCTTTGATTTTGTGGGGTACGGACGACCCTTGGGAGCCGATCGCATTGGGGCGAGAATTGGCAAAGTTTCCGGCTGTTGAAAAGTTTATTCCTTTGGAGGGAGTGGGGCACTGCCCGCAAGATGAAGCGCCGGAATTGGTCAATCCTATTTTACTGGATTGGATTAAAGAGCGATCGGCGTTTGCAGAAAATTAGAAATTAGGACACGGCACTGCCGTGTCCCTACAATATTATCTTGGGTAGGGAAACGGCATTGCCGTCTCCTCGGTATCATACGGAGACGGCAGTGCCGTTTCCCTACAATATTATTTTGGGTAGGGAAACGGCATTGCCGTCTCCTCCGAAATTGATATTACACGAATATGAAACTATCAGGGGTAAATCCGCCTTGAATTACAGCTATTTGGTCAGATGTACCAGCCAAATTGATGGAGTTACCAACTATATTGTAGTTAGAAATACTCCCGCGTAACTGAATGCGATCGATTCCCTGTTGGAAATCCTGAATTAGTGCAACTCCTGTTCCCTGATAGTATGTCTTGGTCGCATCACCGAGAACAAAAATATCTCTACCCCGACCCCCAATCAGCACATCCGTATCATTGCTTCCCGGTGTAGCACTCAAGGGATTGACTCCAATCAGGGTATCACTGCCGCGCAAACCTGAGAGTGTATCGTTACCATCTCCTCCTATTAAAGAATTGTTTTGGATGTTTCCGGTAAGGACATCTACATTGGGAGTACCTGTGACGTTAACGAAATTCTCTACCGTAAAATTCAGAGTGCCGATACCGGGTAGATTGTTAACTGCCAAACTATTCTGCGACAAATCTACATTAATAGAAGCCGTGCCGCTACCTGTAGAAGCATCGATCGTATTACTCTGTCCTAAAGGAGCAATTATTTGTTCTATATTTTGCAGGGTATCTGTACCTGCTGCGCCTTTATCTACAATACCTTTCGCCTCAAGGCTAATGCCGCTGCCCAGGGAAAGATAGCTAATTGTATCCGTGCCTAATCCTCCAATTATGGTATCTGTGCCACTACTACCTAGGATGAAGTTATCTAAACTATCTCCGGTAATATTGTCGTTTCCTGCTGTGGTGCTAATACTGTTAGCTGGGGGAGGGGGTGGAGTTTGATTTTGGGGAGGTAGAGCAGAATTGGTAATTTGTGCGCCTTGATTTTGGGGAGGTGGATTGCCCGGTGCTGCCTGATTTTGGGGAGGTTGGTTGCCTGGTGCGCCTTGATTTTGAGGTGGTTGGTTGCCTGGTGTGCCTTGATTTTGGGGAGGTTGGTTGCCTGGTGCGCCTTGATTTTGGGGAGGATTGCCCGGTGCATTGATTGAATTAGGAAATAGTGCTGGCATGATGTAATTACCCGGATTAGTTTTCTAAGTTTGAATCTGTTGTCAGGCTAAAGAAATGAGTTCTCAATCGGCCTTGGATTTAGCCTCTACAATCATTAAGTTGGTTGAATATGACATTTATCCCTGTCCTAGGATTACAGTTTTGTAATCTGGAGAAATTAGCGTTTTTCCGAATTTTGAGGTAAATTACGATCGCCGGGTGGACGCGGTGGAATGCCCAGAATTTTAATCAACTCTGCTTCGGTGACTCCCAACTTTTTCGCTGCACCGGGAATATCTAAACGAGGACGGGGCGGTGGGCTCGACGGGCGATTATTTTCGCTTGGTGGTTCCGGCGGTTTGGCGGGTAGGCCCAAAGCTTCGATTAACTCGGCTTCGGTGACTCCTAATTGTTTGGCAGCAGCGGCAAAATCTATACGGGGCGGATGTCTGGGCGCTTGACTGGGTTCGGGTTGGCTCTGGGCGAGTAGAGTATTAGAATTAGCTGTAGTTTGATCGGGAAAAGTCAAGCTGCTAAATCCCAGCAGCAAGGCTGTAGCAGGTAATGCCAGCAGTGAAGCAATTTTCATGATAGTTACGATCGCCGATCCAAAAATGTTTATAGCTACATCAAACTCCCCAAACATGACCTGCAACAGTGTGGATAGATTACAGTTTTGTAATTTAAGTAAATCCACGCTCGCGGTATAATCGCAACCTAATCGGTAAATCTATGAATGTTCTATACGTTGAAGATGAAGAAAAAATCGCCAATTTTGTTTGTATCGGCTTGAAAGAACAAGGCTTTGTTGTGGATTATTGCGATAATGGCAATGATGGCTACGGGCGCGCGATGGATAATGAGTACGATGCGATCGTGCTGGATATTGTATTGCCGGGAAAAGACGGATTATCTATTCTCAAACATCTGCGAAAGGCTGGACGCAACGTACCCGTGATTTTATTAACTGCTCGCAATGAACTAGACGATCGCATTGAAGGGTTACATCTCGGTGCTGATGACTATTTGGCTAAACCGTTTTTTGTTGAGGAGTTAGTTGCTCGGATTTATGCTGTGGTGCGACGGGCTTCGGGCGGTGGGCAAAATATTCTGAGCGTTGGCCCAGTTAAGCTCGATCGCATTCTCCGAGAAGTTACTTGCGATCGCCATGCGGTAGAACTTACAAGCCGCGAGTTTAATCTGTTGGAATATTTGATGCGATCGCCCGGTAGGGTACTCACCCGCACGCAAATCCTCGAACATATCTGGGGTTATGATTTTAATCCGAATACGAATGTGGTAGATGTATGTATTCAACGCATTCGCAAGAAAATTGAACCGATCGGCGGTACAGGATGGGTTGAGAGCGTGCGGGGCGTTGGCTATCGGTTTCGCAAACCAGATTCCCCATCGTGAAACTGCAATCTTTTCGCTTTCGGATTACTCTATTATCTGCTGTTCTGGCAAGTATTGCTCTAATTGGCTTTAGTATTGTTTCGTGGTGGTTGATTTACGATGCTAAGGTCAAGCGTCTTGATGCGGAAATCAAGAATCAGTTAATCCAATCTACCCGCCCGCAATCGACCCAATGGGATGTTTATAATGATTCTTTGCCATCAGTTTTGGGCATGAATGATGGGGAAACAACCGTGGCTTTGCTGGTGACTGACAGAGATGGTAATTTGCTCTACCGATCGAGCCAGTGGCAAGATGGAATTGATGCCAATTCACTATGGCGATCGCTGCCCCAACCCCCTCCCGATCCTGCCAGAATACCTTTTCAATTAGAACCTCCCCATCCACCACCTCCCCATCCACCACCTCTCGATCGACCGGATTCATTTTCACCGAGAGAAAGAAGACCTCCGCGCGATCGACCTCCTCCATTCGATCGACCCAATTTTCCTCAAGTTTTCAAAGCTAAACTAGCAACCCAGCGTACTAGCAGGGCAGTTTGGCGTGTGGGCGCGATTCATTCTCCTCAAACTCAAATAGCGATCGCTGTTAATTTACAAGCGATCGATCGGGAAATGGCATCGATTCGCAATATCTTTCTATTTTCTATTCCCGTAGTGCTTTTACTCGTGGCCGGTGGAGCGTGGGTCATATCGCGGAGTATTCTATATCCAATTGGGCGACTCACGATGGCTATTCGCAATGTTACCGTACAAGGGCTAGATCGGCGCGTTCCTGTCGGCTCAACGGATATAGAGTTTGTAGAATTAATTTTTGTGTTCAATCAGATGTTAGAACGTTTGGAGCGAAGTTTTAAACAAGCTTCTCGTTTTAGTGGAGATGCTGCCCACGAGTTAAAGACTCCGCTGGCCATTTTGCAAGGGGAATTAGAACGGGCTTTGCATCAAGTTGAATCTGGTTCTGAGGTGCAGCAAACCCTGAGTAATTTATTGGATGAAGTGTGCCGTTTGAGTGAAATTACCCGCAAACTTCTCTTACTTTCTCTAGCCGATGCCGGACGTATGGGTTTACATTTGGTTGAGGTGAATATCTCGGCCTTGCTATTGGAATTTTCCGAAGATATGGAACTGTTAGCACCGCATTTAGATGTACAAATGGCAATTGCTCCTAATTTATATATCAAGGGCGATCGCGATTTGCTGGTGCAGGTTTTGCAAAATCTGGTTGGTAACGCGATTAAATATAATTTACCGAAGGGTTGGCTCAGGTTACAGGCTAACTGTCAGGGAAAAAGAGTAATTGTGAAAATTGTCAATAGTTCTCACGATATTTCTTTGAGGGAGCGCGATCGTATTTTTGAGCGCTTCCATCGCGGTGACTCGACTCAGATCAAAAAAATCGAAGGATCGGGATTGGGGCTAAGTTTAGCAAGGGAAATCGCACGGGCCCACGGCGGCGATATCAAACTAGATGCTGCCATACTTGGTCAAACAGGGTTTATACTGAGCTTACCTGTGGGCGATCGTGATTAATGGAACTTGAAAATTTTTAAGCCGCAACAAAGCTCAAACTTGCGATTTTAGCCAGTTTACTGGCACGATAGACCACCTCAATTCGATCGCCTTACCGATGATTTGTAACGTTTGGAAAAAATCAAGACAATTTGGGACGCCTATATGGTAGCTGAATGAAGGAAGAGGCACTTTAGCTAACCGATCTGGTTAACTTAGAATTGAGATTTTTTAGGAGTTGCAGTGGGAGCTATATTTCCGCGATCTCGCCATAGCAACAACGGAATGCTTAACGTTCCTAAAATCATTACAACTCCAGTCAGAATCCAAACTAGCACGCGATTTGGGCGATAATCACCTCGCTCAATTTGCCAGAAAACTCGATTATAACGCCATGCTGCTAAGGCAATGACCGCAATGCCAAAAACGACCATAACTAGCCCTAAAGTTTCTGAGTTGAAGAAGGGAGGGGAGGAAACTTCTTGCTGAGTTACTGTAGCTTGAAATTGACGGAGAAATAAACTGAACCTACTGATCGCAAATCCAAAACCAATTAAAGCGAGTGAAGTTCGTAACCATGCAAGAAAGGTGCGTTCATTTGCCTGATGTTCCCGCTGTCGGTCTATTTTAGCACCCTTGTTCATCAACCCTACCTTTATAAAATATCTTAAGCTTTCCCTCGTTGATTATTGTTTCAGTTCAGATTGTGGAGGGAAGTATCGGTATTGCGATCGCGATCCATCATCACCAAAAAGTATAGTATCAGTAAATCGACAAAAAAGCGATCGCCTCCATCTCTATCAACACAAAATAAGAGGACACAGCAATGCTGTGTCCCTACAAATACCCCAGTTAAAATCCAGTTTAAAAAGACTTAGCCGCACTGCCGGACTGAGCCTTTTTCTCCAACCAATCCTGACCCAATCTGATTGTCACATCCGACTGCAAAGAACCGGTACTCTCAACCAGCACATCTCCAAAACCCAAAAACTGGCGAATTGCTTGAGCACCTTTAATATCACCCTGTTGAGCTACTAGAGTAGTTACTTCCAGCGGTTCGGGCCAAGCTTTATAAACCTGAACATTCCGATAACCGGCTTGAGTCAGAGTATTGACAAAATCTTCAACAGCCGATGGATCTCCGGTACTATCTTGAATCGCCACCTTGAGAAAAGTCGCATCAGCATTCTCAATTGTCCAACTATTTTGGCCGAAGTCAAAATGTTCTGACACCATAGTTTCGATGCCACTTTGATCTGGCAACCAAAAACTCGCCTTGTAGTCCTTAGAATCGCTGAATTTGCCGGGAACCATCAACATTTGCACGCCAGCGCGATCGGTTTGAGTAGCAAAACCAGCCAAAGCTACCAATTCTTCTATACTCAAATTGGTGTCAATGTGAGACTGAATCACCGACAAAATTTTCGGTAGTCGAGACAGCAAACCTACATTTACTTCCTGTTCCACAAAAGCCCGCATCAACAATTGCTGGCGCTGCACCCGCCCGATATCGCCCAAATCGTCGTGCCGGTAAAGCAAATAATGCACGATTTGTTCGCCGTTGAGTTTCTGCTTGCCAGCCTTTAAATCTATATATAAATGCTGGCTTTCATCGGTATACTTCATGTCTTTAGGGACATTAATAGTAATGCCACCAAGTGCATCCACCAAACTTTTGATGCCTTGAATATTGACTGTGACATAGCGGTCAATTCCCACCCCGCCCAAGAGTCCGCTGACTGCCTTTGCTGACGAAGCCGGGCCCCCGTAGTAATTAGCTTCGTTTATTTTCACCTCGCCCCTACCTTCAACATAGGTGCGGGTGTCACGCGGAATCGAAAGCACGCTTAACTTTTTATTTTGAGGGTCAAACCTAACCAACAGCATGGTATCGGTTAACCCCTTGAAAGAATTTTGCCAGACCTCGTATCCCAGCTCCTTATCGGGATGGCCGTCGAGGTCTGAGCTGAGAACTTTAAGTCCTAAAACTAAAATATTAACTGGGCGAGTCAGCTCCGGCATCTTCATGTTGAGCTTTGCCATGTCGCCTTGAGAAAACACAGCCGCTTCTTCAGGGCTCAACTTTTGTTGCTGAAGCGGCGTTGTAGAAAGGGAGACGGCTAGCAACGCTCCGGCTGTGGCTGAGAGCATGGCTACTCCAGCCAAACCAAAACCAAAACCCAGCCAGCGGCCTCGATGGGGCTGGGAAGCTTTTTTGGTTGAAGGTTGGGCAGTTGATTGTTGGATAGGGTCTTGATTAGGAATTTTTTGAGCTGGCACTGGCTTCCTCACACACAACAAAAATAAAAAAGATAATGGCAATATGTAGTATCAAGCTGAAGACGCAATCAATCAATAGGGTAGGGGCTTACAATAACCCTAAATTATGATAAATGTTTGCCTACTACTTGCTCGGCTACGCGACTCATTCCTGGCAACCATAGCGGTTGACGCTTCCAGAGGCGAACCATCAGTCCCAGAGCAACGATGAAATAGCTGGTTGTTAGCAGGCTACTCATTAATAACATGGGAAGTGTCGGAGATTCCGCAGAAATCGCTCCAGCTTCTAAAAGAATATGTCCTAAGAGCCAACTAAAAGCAAGGGCAATTGCCAAGCGGCTGACGGCTTTGCGTTCGGGGCTGCCCTGACGGCGGTAAAGAGTCCACAGGGCGGGGAAAAAGCCGATGACTGGGATCATTAATACAAACAGACTTGCACGATCGAGTTCAGGATTTTCTAAGGGCTCTGTATTTTTCATAATTCGCTACCCAAAATTTGCAGGAGGTGAGATTTTGCACAAAAGTTATTTGTGAGAGGGAAAATTTATATCCTAAACCAAAATTTCTTTCTTCAGGGCTGGTGCGATCGCCAAATTTGTCTGTCAGAGACCAAATTTTTCTGCCCTCCCAATCTCGCGACCGATCGCTGGCAACTTTTCGGCCCGGAGACCTGTATTTTGATAAACTGGATACAGCACAGCAGACAGGAGAACAGACGAAGGCCATGACCCAATCCCAAAAATCAATCGTTATTGCTCCATCCATATTATCAGCCGATTTTAGCCGTCTCGGAGAAGAGATTCAGGCTGTCGATCGAGCTGGGGCTGACTGGATTCACGTAGATGTGATGGACGGTCGCTTTGTTCCTAATATTACTATCGGGCCGCTGATTGTTGAGGCAATTCGCCCCGTTACTACCAAGGTGATCGATGTCCACTTGATGATTGTGGAGCCCGAGAAGTACGTCGAAGACTTCGCGAAGGCTGGTGCTGACATTATTTCGGTTCACGCCGAGCATAATGCTTCGCCTCACTTGCACCGCACCCTCGGCCAAATTCGGGAATTGGGCAAAATGGCTGGTGTGGTTCTGAATCCTTCGACGCCTTTGGAGTTGATCGAGTACGTGCTGGAACTTTGCGATTTGGTGCTGATTATGAGCGTCAATCCGGGCTTTGGCGGTCAAAGTTTTATCCCGGCTGTTTTGCCGAAAATTCGCCAGTTGCGTAAAATGTGCGACGACAAGGGCCTCGATCCTTGGATTGAGGTGGATGGCGGTTTGAAGGGGAACAATACTTGGCAGGTGCTGGAAGCGGGCGCAAATGCGATCGTCGCTGGTTCTGCTGTGTTTAAGGCGAATGATTACGCAGCGGCGATCGAGGGTATCCGCCACAGCAAGCGTCCGACTCCCGAGTTGGCTGCTGTTTAGTTGAAAATGCGATCGTGTCCGTCAAGTTATACCAATTCCGGTTGTATCGGAATTAATATTACCCGAAATCAGGACACGGCCCCGTGCCGTGTCCCTACAATTAATCTGGCGTAGAAATCAAGAAACGGCTTGGCTTAAGTCCCTACAATATTATTTTGGGTAGGGACACGGCATTGCCGTCTCCTCTATCATTCCGGTGCAACCGGAATTGATCGCACCCGCAACGTCAGGCGCACTGTATCCCCAATAAAGTGAGGAATGCGCCAGCTAAAGAGGCATTTTTTGATAGTTTTCAGCAACTCCACATCCGCCAAAGTCGAAGCATCAGCATCCACAACTATGCGGCTGGCGCGCACTTTAGTGAAGACAATTTCTAACACCAATTCGCCATTGATACCGGGGGGAACAGTCAGAGTTGCCAAGTGTTCGTTTAAACTATCGATCGCCACTTCATCCAACCCCGTCGCGCTAACGACTTCTACAGGTGATGTGCTGCGCGCGCGTCGCTTTGACGGTGCGGGGGCGCTAGCCCTCGCTGGTGCGGACAATCGATAAATCGGATTCTGGTTGCTGCTAATTGAAATACCGCGTTCTAGTTCTAGTTCTTGTTCCATCCAGGCGGACAATCGATAAATCCGATTCTGGTTGCTGCTAATTGAAATACCGCGTTCTAATTCTTGTTCTTGTTCCATCCAGTCTGTGCAGCCATTATCTATATAGTTTGTGCCGCCAAATACGCCCTCATATTCCACCGCCTCTGGCATTTCTACCGGCACATTCATCGCGATCGATTCCGTACCCGGTTCGACGCGCACATCATCGCTGACAGCCACAAAAGCCGTGTACTGCGACAGAAGCTGATAGGTTAGCGCCGTTTCTGTCACCGTTTCCACCCCCACCTTGGTTTCGTACTGCACCATCTGATTCATCAAATCTTTGATGCGGTGCCGCCCCCAAAGCTGGGCAACTGCCGGATTTCCTGGATCTGTAAAGTTCATTTCGTAGGTTTGGACGTACTGGTTTCCGCCTGCACTAACCCCTTTAATATGAAGCGTTCCACCTTCGCGATCGCCCTTTTTTCCAAAGAGAACCAGCGGTTGTTCGGCAAATAAATCCGGCGCAACTGAGGGATAAATTACCGGATTTTCGCCCTCTCCCTGCCAAGTAATTTCCAGATTTACCAACACCGGATTGTTGATTTGCCGGAAGAACTTTTCGACAAATTCGTTAACTGGTTCGTCATGCCGGACAATCCGCGAGATTCCCCGCCCGATTTCCGCAATGCGATCGAGCAAAAAGCGATTGACGGAACTCCCCGCACCGAAACTGTACAGCCGATTCCCCGATTTGAGATGTTGCTGCACTTCGGCGAGAACTTGGTTTTCGTTGCCGATGTAACCGTCGCTGAGAAATACTACAGTTCGCAAGCGCCCGGATGGTGCGGGAAAATCGATCGCCGCCCGAATCCCGCCCAACATTTCCGTACTATTGTCAGCGCGGAGTTTGTTGATATATTCGATCGCCTTTTGTCGATTTTCTGCTGTATTCGGTAGCGGTTGTTTTGACAGTTGTCGCACTTTGTCGGAAAAATCCAGAATCGAGAAAGTATCCGCTGGATTCAATCCGTTAATAAATTGCCGCAACAATTCCTGACATTGCTGCAAAGGCGCACCGGATTGCGAACCGGAAGTATCGACTAAAAATACGACATCTTTCGGCACAATTTCATCAGTTTTGTACTCGATCGCCGGAATCAAGTAAACTGCAAAATGCCCGCCGCGATCGTCCGCTTGAGTTAATACCGTCGATTGAGTTTCTCGACCCGCAATTTGATAGCGAACAATCAAATCTTTGTTGGGAATTGTATCTTGATTCCCCAATTTAACGCGCACCCTCAGCCCATTTTTCTGCTCGCTTGCTAAGGAAGTTTGGGGAGAGTCGAAATATTCAATTTGCAGTTTGTGGGATGGGGAATTGACGTTACGAATCGGTACGCCAGCCTCAATTTCCAGCGTGACGCCGATATCGTGTCCCGATCGCATTCCCAGCGGCAAAATCGGGGCATTCAGGCGCGACGCATCGGGGACGATATCGGTAGACGAATTGACTGTCATTGGGGCTGGGGCGCTACCGCTGGCTGCCGTTTCATCGATCGGCGTACCGGGAATATATCGCGGCCCGACAACCATCGGAAAGACGAATTCATAATCGCCCGCTAGAAATTTCAAGCTGTCGGTATAGCGAATCGTGACATCAATTTCTTCACCGGGTTTGATGTTGGCAAGGGACTGGGTGAAAATATTATCTCGCTCTTGTTCCAGCAAACCTGCAGTCCGCCCTTCTTGTTTGGCTTTTTCGTAAATTTGTTGGGCTTCTTCGCGTTTTTTGATACTGCCTTTAATAGTGCGATCGCCAATTTTAATTTCCATCTCATCTACCGCTGCTTCCGCAGGTAGCGGGAAAATATAGACAGCTTCCAGCGGCTTAGTAAAAGGATTTTCAAATTTTTGGGAGACTTCAACCCGCGAGAGATTTCCGGCTATTTTGGCTGTGACTTCTGTATGTTTGAGGGGAAAAACGAGTTGTTCTCCCTCCGGGGAACGCACGTATAATCCACTGGTTCGATCGGTTGGAGATGTCAAGGACTGCATGGGATTCGCCCTCCATTGTTGACAGTTGACAGTTGACTGCTACGGAATCACAACGCACATCGTCTCGATTGCCTTTATCCTAACAATTTCAATCGGGTTTCAGCTTTTTTGCGATGTGTAATATCATGTCCAGTCGATCGATCGCAATAAGTAAGGTTCGTAGTGCGGACTGAAGTCCGCACTACGAACCGTAAAAGCCCCGGTATTCCCCTGTCCCTACGGGTATCGATTTAGACCGCTACAAAATCGGTAACATTAATCAGCCCTGTTGACACATTGCTGAGAGTTGCTAACAGTTGACCGGAACTGGTAACTCGGATCGAAGTAGAATTATTTTCTAAAGTAATGCTCAGTTGCGAAAAACTTAAACCGCCTGTCAAGCCGATCGCATCGCGACCATCTTGAAAGTCTAAAATAGTCTCGCGGTCGAAGTCGATACCTAAGATAAATCGATCGTTCCCAGTACCTCCAATCAAAGTATCATTCCCCTCATCTCCAAATAACCAATCGTCCCCAGCACTACCCAGTAAACTGTCTTCATCCTTGCCGCCATAAAGAGTATCGTTTCCAGCATCACCGCTGACGGTATCTTGACCTTCATTGCCAAACAACAAATCGTTGCCCAAACCACCACACATCTGGTCTTGACCGCCAGCGGAGCCGATCGCGAGAGGGCTGCCAATATCCCCGTACATAGTATCTTCTCCGTCGCCACCACAGAGAGTATCGCTGCCCTCATCCCCAAACAGCACGTCGTTGCCCAAATCTCCTAGGGCCAAATCATCGCCCTTGCCGCCGCGCACTGTATCGTTTCCATTACCGCCAGAAAGGGAATCTTCGGCTTCTTGCCCGTTGAGGTAATCATCGCCACTGAGGCCAAATAGCAAATCGCGACCTGTAGAATCGATGTCTAAAGGGTTAAGAGTACCACCGTATAATGTGTCGTTACCCTCATCGCCAATTAAAGTATCGCTCTGTTTGTCTCCAAAGATTATGTCGTCATCTTTGCCGCCGTAAGCAACATCTTCGTTCTCGCCCCCAAAAATTAAATCATCTTTAGCACCCCCGTTGAGGTAATCATCGCCCTCATTGCCAAACAGCACGTCGCTATCTTTGGCAGAGGGAAGAATGGTTGTATTTCCTCGATCGATGCCGAGGAAAGATCCGCCATAAATATTGTCATTACCGGTGAAGCCAACCTCCAAGTCGTTACCATTTAAGCCGTTGAGATTGTCATTGGTAATCGAACCCTCCAGAATGTCGTCGCTTTCTGTACCGTTGGTGGTGCTATTTGTTTGGTTGGGGCCGCGAATAGCAGTCTGGCTGGGAAAGGTTATCTGCTTGCAAATGCAATCTTCGTCTTGAGTTTCCGTTGGAGTCGGAGTCGGAGTCGGAGTTTCCGTTGGAGTTGGAGTCGGAGTCGGAGTCGGAGTTTCCGTTGGAGTTGGAGTCGGAGTCGGCGTTGGAGTCGGAGTCGGAGTTTCCGTTGGCGTCGGAATTGGAGTCGGAGTTGGCGTTGGAGTTGGAGTCGGAGTCGGAGTCGGAGTTTCCGTTGGAGTTGGCGTTGGAGTTGGAGTCGGAGTCGGAGTTTCCGTTGGAGTTGGCGTTGGAGTCGGAGTCGGAGTTTCCGTTGGAGTCGGAGTCGGAGTCGGAGTCGGAGTTTCCGTTGGAGTTGGAGTCGGAGTCGGAGTTTCCGTTGGAGTCGGAGTCGGAGTTTCCGTTGGAGTTGGCGTCGGAGTCGGAGTCGGAGTTTCCGTTGGAGTCGGAGTCGGAGTCGGAGTCGGAGTTTCCGTTGGAGTTGGAGTCGGTATCGGAGTTGGAGTTGGAGTCGGAGTTTCCGTTGGAGTCGGAGTCGGAGTCGGAGTTGGAGTCGGTATCGGAGTTGGAGTCGGAGTCGGAGTCGGAGTTGGAGTCGGTATCGGAGTTGGAGTCGGAGTCGGAGTCGGAGTTGGCGTCGGCGTTGGCGTCGGTGTTGGCGTCGGAGTTGGTGACTCCAAGTCGTCATTTACGATCGTACCTATGCCCGTCGCTTTAGCAATAGTCGCATTGACAGCGGTGCTAAGGTTGACGTTAAATGTTTCGTCAGTTTCAAACTTAGAATCGCCGTTGACAGCAACAGTAATGGTTGTTGTCGTTTCCCCGGCATTGAAGGTGACGCTGCCTGCGGCCGCCGCGTAATCGCTATCAGCAGTAGTAGCAGTACCGTCTAACGTGGCGTAATTGACGGTGACGGGCAAGCTAGAAGCTGCTGAGAGAGTGGCAGTAAAGGTGGCGCTAGCAGTGCCGGTATTTCCTTCGGTAACAACTACATCACCGATCGAGATACTAGGAGTATCATCATTGACGATCGTAGCAGTTGCGGTGCTGGTGGTTACAGTCGAACTTTCCGGCGCTGCGGTCAAATTTGGGTTGCTGAGGGTGACGGTAATTGTCTCGTCAGGTTCAACCGCAGTTTCGCCCAAGACATCCACAGCAATAGTTTTAGTTGTTTCGTTGGCGGCAAAGGCGATCGTCCCTGTGGCGGTAGTCGCCCCCGCAGCATTGATATTATTGTAGTCTGCGCCGTCGATCGCGGTGCCGGCGATCGCATAATCTACTGTACTCGCTACCCCCGTGCCGCCGCTGCGAGTGACGGTGAAAGTGACGGGTTGAGTGCCGGAGTTGCCTTCAATTAAGGAACCTGTCGCTGGATTTGTGAGTGCGATCGCATAAGCAATCGAGTCATTGGCTGCAATAGTCACTGTAGCATTGCTGCTGGCCGGTGCGATCGCATAATTCCCATTTCCCAAATTCAATCGCAGCGTTTCTGCAACCTCCGGTATTGCGTCATCAACCGGAGTCAGAATCACATCCACAAAGCTTTGCCCGTTGGCAATAGTGACGGGAAAGGTAGTGCTGAGGTTGTAGTCAGCAGCAACGGCGGTGCTACTGCCATCAATGGCGAGATTCACCGTCAAATTACCGACTGTGCTATCACTGCGGGTGATGCGGAAAGTGCCTGGATCAATAGGAGTCTCAGAGGCTGAATTATCCGGCGCGGTGATGCTGACAATCTGCTGTACTTCAACAGCGCCGATGTCAACAGCACTGCCAGAAGGCCGAGTTAAGCCGCGCTGATCCGTAGCGATCGCGCTATTACCCCTATCAAGAGCCGGACTGCCAGGCAGTAAGAGGTGCGTCAGCGTGGGGCCGCCGTTATTTGCCAGTGCTGCTAGTCCAGGAGTTAAGTTAACGATGTCGCTGCCAGTCCCAAGCGTACCCGTGTTGCCCGTCAGGCTGCCGATCAGATTGTTGTTATTCCCGGTGATGTTGCCTGAAACGTCGGGGTGTATGGTTCCTGCGGCTGGAGAGGCATCAAAGTTACCGGCGATGATGGTATTTATGAGAGAGTTCGTGGCAGCACTGCTGAATATTCCACCCCCGTTGTCATTTGCGCCATTGCTGGCATCAGAGTCAGCGGTGTTATTGGTGATGGTGCTATTCGTGATGGTTGCCGTACCAAGCGACAAGATAGCACCACCTCTTGCTATGGCAGTGTTGCCAGAGAGAGTGGTATTGGTGAGGTTAAGAGTGCCACTGCTGTAGATTGCGCCGCCTCCCCAAAAAGGGTCAGCAGCGTCGTTGGCTTTGTTACCTGAGAAAGTGCTGCCAGTGATAGTTAGCGTACCTTCGTTGTAAATGCCGCCGCCACCTTGGCTTGTCACCTCGTTGTTGGTGATGCTGCTATTAGTAATGGTCAGTTGGTTCTGGTTTCTGATCCCGGCACCGCCGAACCCAGTCGCCCTATTATTGTCGAAAATACTGCTGTCAATTGTCCCCGGAGCATTATTGAATATCGCCCCGCCACCGCCCGCCGTATTCAGGGAATTGAAGGTGCTGCCAGTAACGGTCATTTGAGTCCCGCTATTGTGGATGGCACCGCCTGCGTTGGCTTGGTTGTTTTGAAAAGTACAGTTGGCGACTGTCAAAGTGCCTTCGTTGAAGATGCCGCCGCCACTGCCACCGGGGATGTTTCCCCCTGAGATAGTCGCGCCGGAGATGCTGAAGGTATTGCCACTAACGACGTGAAACACCCGATCGTTCAAACCTGCCACTGTGTTGATAGTTGTGGTGGCTGCGCCTGCACCCGTAATAGTGAGGTTTTTGGTAATGTCGAGGTCGCCAGTCGCGCCCAAGTCTTCATTCGCACCAGCAATAGTCAGCGTGAAAGTACCCGCTGGCAGATTGATGGTGTCGCCTGTCGCAGAGTAACGAATCGCTTCCCGCAGAGAGATGCCAGCACCTCCGCCCAAAATGCCGTTATCTTCATCGATGGTAGTGGTGACGTTGATGGTAGCTAAAACACGATCGTAACTTGCGATCGCCTCTTGGGTGAATGCCAAAGGTGTCTCAATCGAACCAATTGTTACTTCTAAATCCCAGTCGCCGCCTAATGCAGCACTTCCTGTCAGGTTTTTGGAAGCGGCGATGTCTGCACCTGTGAGTTGATTGAGGCGTTGCAAAAACGATCGCCCCGCTATCGGTGGGGCGAGTTCTGCCGCCACGTTGCAACCGTACAGGAGGATATCGGCGTTAGGGGCTAAGGCCTTTTTCCACTGCCCGAGTCGATCGCCATATTCGTCTAGGTTGTCAGAATTTAGCTGAATTGACCCCAGTTGCAAATTTCCAGGCCCGCCGTGAGAAACAATATGAACGGCGGAAATATCCGTGTAGCTAGCTAATAACTCTGTAATTTGCTCGACTCCATCCCCTGCCCGATCGAGTATAAATATCTCTTTCCTTGGTTCGGCGCTTGGTACAAGGCTTTGATAATCTTCAACGGTTGGGTCAATGACAACTATTTGCCTAATTTTTTGCATGATAAATTTTCCTCGTAGATGCAAGGGAAATGGAGCTTAAAACCGGCGATCCTCTTGCCAAAAGAATTCAAATTAGTATTGACAAACAATCATTTGAATCCACTAGCTAGGTTTGGGAAAGCTTGTAAAAGGCAAGATATAATACTTAAGTCATAAGCAGCTTAGAGTCTTACTAAGACAACACAAGGAGCAAATTTGTTCCCTATCGTAAAAATTAGTCAGTAAATATAGCGATCTACCAGATAGCGCATTCGAGCCCCGACTTCTTTAAGAAATCGGGGCTCTGTTCTGTTTGTTCAGGCGGGCTTACTTATTTGGAGATACTAGCGAGAATGCTTTCCATCTCAGAAAGCTCGACCGCCCCGGAGAAAGTTTGACCGTTCATAATAAAGAAGGGAGTCCCTTGAATGCCCAGTTGTTGAGCGAGTTGCACGTCTTTGGCAATCGCGGCTTCAGCAGCGGGGCTGTTGCGATCGGTGTTGAATTTATCTAATTTTAGATTGAGCTTTTGGGCGATCGATCCGTACAATGGTTCGCCTAAATCTTTCTGCCCTTCAAACAAAGCGCTGTAATATTCCCAGAATTTGCCCTGCTGCTGCGCTGCCCAAGCTGCTTTAGCTGCTGGCAGTGCTTGAGGGTGAATTGAAGTCAAGGGAAAATGCTTGTAAGCTAAAGTAACTTTGTCCTGGTGTTTTGCCATAAACTGCTTGACAGTATCGTGAGCGCGCGCGCAAAACGGACATTGAAAGTCAGAGAATTCTAAAAGTACAATCTGCTGCGAAGCTGAACCCGTACTGGGAGAATCCCCGATCGCAGATTTGGGATTAGTTTTCATCTGCTGCAAAAATGATTCCTGCGCTGCTTTGAGAGACTGCTGCTGCTGTTGCTGGTACGCTTGTACCGAATCTAAAATTGCTTGCGGGTTTTCGCGGATAATCTGCAAGACTTGTTCTTTCAACTTGGGATCGACTGAATTGCCAGCCGCTGACTGGGCGGGGGAACAACCGATAAATACCAGGCAACCTGCCAGGAGTGCTGCTAAGCAGAAGGCTTGCTGGCTGCGGAGTTTTCGCCAAATAGTGGATACGTTCATCTTTTTTTCTCATTCACGGCAACACTTAATCGTACATTTAATTTTGCGGAGTGTCAGGTATACCGCAGTTTACTGTTGTGCAGCTATTTTTAGCTTTGAGCAATAATTAGTAATTCGTAATCGGTAATTGGCAAGGTTTTTTACTTGCCCGAACAGCTAAGCTGAGACGCAGCTAGATTGTATAATATAAAAAAATAAGCAATCATTAGTTATAGTGTATGCCAGCCAAAAACC